>DAIOUO010000085.1:0-11189 GCA_036759485.1 Geminicoccaceae bacterium
CGCAACGGATCGTGCTGGGGCTCGCGGGGCTGGTGTTTTCGGCGACGGCGGGGGGCGGCGCGGGGTCGGCGCTGGCGGCGCCGTCGGTCGAGGCGATCACCCGCAACTGCGTCGTTTGCCACGGGCCCAAGGAAGCGGGGCAGGTCGAGATTCCGACCCTCGCCAACTATCCGGCCAAGAAGATGGTGGAAATGCTCGCCGGCTTCAAAGCCGACCAGAAGCCGGCCACCATCATGAACCGCATCGCCAAGGCGTTCAGCGACGAACAGATCGCGGCGATCGCCGAACATCTGGGCACGAAGTGAGGGGAGGCTCGAGCATGACGACACGGCGCACGCTCCTCGGGACCGGTCTGGCCCTCTCGGCGGGCCTCGCGCTGCCGCGCCTCGCCCGCGGCGCCTCGCCCAAGGTGGTGGTGGTGGGCGGCGGCTTCGGCGGCGGCACGGCCGCCAAATACGTCAAGAAGTTCATGCCCGCGGCCGAGGTGACGCTGGTCGAGCGGGACAAGCAATTCGTCACCTGCCCGTTCTCGAACCTGGTGATCGGCGGCCTCGCCAAGATGGAGCAGATCACCCACGGCTACGACAAGATCGCCAAGCGGGGCGTCAAGGTCGTGCACGACGAGGCGGTCGGGGTCGATCCCGTCGCCCGCAAGGTGACCCTCAAGGGGGGTGGCGTGCTCGACTACGACCGGCTGGTGCTCTCGCCGGGGATCGACTTCAACTACGAGGGCCTGCCCGGCTACAGCGAGGCGGCGGCCGAGAAGCTGCCGCACGCCTGGAAGGCCGGCCCGCAGACCCTCCTTCTCAAGAAGCAGATCGAGGCGATGCCCGACGGCGGCACGGTGATCATCGTGGCGCCCAACAATCCGTTCCGTTGCCCGCCCGGGCCCTACGAGCGGGCCGGGATGATCGCTTGGTACCTCAAGAAGAACAAGCCGAAGTCGAAGATCCTGATCTTCGATCCGAAGGAGACCTTCTCCAAGCAGGCCTTGTTCTTCGAGAGCTACGAGGCCCTCTACCCGGGCATGATCCAGTGGATCGGCGGCAAACAGGGCGGCAAGGTCGAGCGGGTCGACCCGCAGTCCATGACCGTCGAGGCCGGTTTCGGCGAGGAGAAGGGCGACGTGATCAACGTCATCCCGCCGCAGCGGGCCGGCAAGATCGCCCAGCTGGCCGGCGTGACCGACGAGAAGGGCTGGTGTCCGATCGACCCGCGGACGATGGAATCGACCAAGGTCAAGGGCGTCCACGTGGTGGGCGACGCCTGCATCGCAGGCGCCATGCCGAAATCGGGTACGGCCGCCAACAGCCAGGCGCGCAACGCCGCGGCGGCCATCGTGGCCATGCTCGAGGGCAAGGATGCACCCGAGCCCTCCTTCGCCAACACCTGCTATTCGGTAGTGGCCGAAGGCTACGGGTTCTCGGTGACCGGCGTCTACGGCGCCACGCCCGAGGGCATCAAGGAGATCGCGGGCGGCGTGAGCAAGCTCAAGGCCCCGGCCAAGGACCGGGACCTCGAGGCGGCCTACGCGCTCGACTGGTATCGCGGGATCGTCCACGACGCGCTCGGCTGAGCGGCGGGCGCTCCCGCAGCAGGAGGTAGGAGATGAGCGAGACCAAGGGGGGGCGCCGCACGGGCGGCGCCCTCGACCGGCGGAGTCTGCTCGCCGGCGCCGCGGGTGCCGGCGGTGCGCTGGTGGCGGCGGCGGCGCGCGCGGAGGAGCCGGCCATTCCGGCCGAACTCCCCGAGTGGAGCCGCTATCTCGGGCCGGGCGTCGACGACGAGCCTTACGGCAAGCCGTCGAAGCACGAGGCGCACGTGGTGCGCCGCAACGTCGAGTGGCTCACCGCCTCGACGCAGTCCTCGATCAACTTCACGCCCTTGCCCTGGCTCAACGGTATCATCACGCCGAACGGGGTGTTCTTCGAGCGCCACCACGGCGGCCGGGCGGAGATCGACCCGAGCGCGCACCGGCTGCTGATCCACGGGCTCGTCGAAAAGCCGCTCGTCTACACGGTCGAGGACCTCAAGCGGCTGCCCTGCGAGGACCGGATCTGGTTCCTCGAATGCGCCGCCAACGGCGGCATGGAGTGGCGCGGCGCGCAGCTCAACGGCTGCCAGTTCGTGCGCGGCATGGTGGGCTGCGCGCAGTGGACCGGGGTGCGGCTCAAGACCCTGCTCGACCGCTCGGGCCTCAAGCCCTCGGCCAAATGGGTGCTGGCCGAGGGGGCCGACGCTTCGGCCTTGACCCGCAGCTTCCCGATCGAGAAGGCGCTCGACGACGCCTTCGTGGCCTATGCCCAGAACGGCGAGGCGCTGCGGCCCGGCCAGGGCTACCCGATCCGGCTGATCCTGCCGGGCTGGGAGGCCAATATGAGCGTCAAATGGCTGCGGCGGATCGAGGTCGGCGACGCGCCCTGGTACACCCGCTGGGAGACCTCGAAGTACACGGACCTCCTGCCGTCCGGAAAGGCCTACAAGTTCTCCTGGGTGCAGGAGGCCAATTCGGTGATCACCTGGCCGGCTCCGGAGCACAAGATCGACGGGCCCGGCGAGTACATGATCCGCGGGCTCGCCTGGTCGGGCCGCGGGCGGATCGTGCGGGTCGATCTCACCTTCGACGGCGGCAAGAACTGGGTGACCGCGCCCCTGCAGGAGCCGATCCTGCCGAAAGCGTTGACCCGGTTCTACTATCCCTGGCGGTGGGACGGCTCCTCGATGATCATGGCCTCGCGCGCGATCGACGAGACCGGCTACGTGCAGCCGACGATCGTCCAGCTGCGGAACGCGCGCGGCCGCAATTCGATCTACCACAACAACTCCATCGTCACCTGGCTCGTCAATTCGAGCGGCGAGGTCGAGAATGTTCAGGTCGCGTGAGTTTCTCTTGGCCCTCGCGCTCGGCGCGGCGCTCGCACTCCCGGCCGAAGCGGGTGAAAAGCCGATCGGCCGGGTGCCGACGGCCGAGGACATCGCCCGCTGGGACATCGACGTCCGGCCGGACGGGCTCGGCCTGCCTCCCGGCCGCGGCACGGCCAAGGAAGGCGAGGAGGTGTTCCAGGCCCGCTGCGCCCAGTGCCACGGCGAGTTCGGCGAGGCGGTCGGCCGCTGGCCGCAGCTCGTGGGCGGCCAGGGCTCCTTGACCTGGGACGATCCGATCAAGACGGTGACGAGCTACTGGCCCTACGCGACCACGGTGTTCGACTACATCAAGCGGGCGATGCCGTTCGGCGACGCCCAGTCGCTCACCGACGACGAGGTCTACGCGATCACCGCGTTCCTGCTGGCTTCCGACGGGATCATCCCGGAGGACTTCGTGGTCGACGCGAAGACCCTGCCGACGATCCGGATGCCGAACGCCGACGGCTTCATCGACGATCCGCGGCCCGATGTACCCAAGGGCGAGCCCTGCATGAAGGACTGTGTGGCGGAGGTCGTCGTCACCGGCCACGCACGCAAGATCGGCGTCACACCCGAGGACAAGGCGCGGCCGGCGACCGACTGAGCCCGCGCCGCACGGGCCGGCGGGTCGGGCGGCGCGGGCTCAGCCCAGGCCGCGGCGCTCGCCGCGGCCGAGGAACCAGAGGGCGAACCCGAGAAGGCCCAGGACCAGCCAGGCGGGCAGGGCGAGGAGGCCCACGAAGAGGCTGCCGGCGAGGTCGCCGAGGCTGCGTTCGACGGCGGCCTGGAAGCCCACGAGGCTGTTGGCGGACAGCGCGTACCAGACGGTACCGAGGCTCACCCGGCTGCTGCCGCGGCTCGCGACCAGGGTGAGGACTTCGGCGACCGCCGCGGCGGCACCGAGCAGGAGCAACGTGATGCCGAGCGCACGAGCGAGCCGCCGCATGTCTCCCCCCGGGGCCGCGCGCCACCATGGCGGAGAGCGGCGGGCGGGGCAAGGCGCGGTTGCCGGGCTCGCGTGGGCCGATTATCTCTGGGCCGGCGGGAGGGATGGCCGAGCGGTCTAAGGCGCACGCCTGGAGAGCGTGTTGGGGGCAACTCCTCGCGGGTTCGAATCCCGCTCCCTCCGCCAGACCTCGCCCGGCGGCCGGAGGTTCGCGGGGCGGGCGGATTCGGGCCGCGCCGGGCGGTCCGCGCCGATCGGGCAGGCTCGGCGTTTCGTGCTCGAAGGTGCCGATCGGAAAGCGCCCGATCGAGGAGGAGCGCGAGCTTCGCAGCGAACGCCGCTGCCGGGCCATCACGACCGAGCCGCACGGCAGGTCCGACACGGCGTCGGGAGCGAAGCGAGAGTCTCGGCGATGCTTCCGGAGTCGCGCCGATGGCCGCCGACGGCCGAGACGTCACACGGTTCGATGCCCGCCCTTCGGGCACTTCCGCACGGTTCTCGCGCCGGCCTTCCGGAGCGTCTCCTCGAGCCGCGGCATCGCTGCACCCGGGCCCGAGGCACGGGTGAAGATCGCCCCCTGCCTCGCTCGGGACAACGCGACGTGAAAATTGCGCAGCTCTTCCGGCCGGTCCCGCCTCGGGCTCCACCACTCCTGGCTGTCCGGGCCGTAGAAGATCATGGTGCGGAACTCGAGGCCCTTCGCCTCGTGGGCGGTCACGAGCGCGAGCCGATCTTCACCGAGGAACAGCTCGACGACCCGATCCCAGCCGGCGGCCCCGTCACGGCACTCGTCGAGTAGGTCGCCGAAGCCTTCCCGAACCCGGCGAAAATCGTCGACCCTCCGATAGGCGGGATGGCTCGTCCGTAACCGATCTTCACCGAAGACGTTCATGAGCCGACACGGGAGATCGTCGGTCCTGATGGAAGATCGGTTCTCAGGACAACGTTCCGTCACAGTCGCACGCGAAGCGTTCGTTGCGTTGTCCAGGAGGTCGGCGACGCGACGCTGTCGAGCGTCGTCCTACGATTCGAAAGCTTCGAGGTACGATTCGAAAGCTTCGAGGGCGATCGGTCGATGGAGGGCATCGGAATACGCTTCGGGATCACGCGGACGAGCAGCGAGCCTCGAATCGAGCAACCGATATTCGGTCGGGGGTTCGGCTGGCGGTTCCCGGACGGAGATCTCCCTCGCTTGCCGGGCGACGTTGCGAAGGCGAAGCCCTCTGGCTTCGAAGGCCGGCAGCAGCTGCTTTTCGACAGGATCGGCCGTCCGGCGGACCAGGATCGCGACATCGTCCGGTCGGAGGCTCCCCGCCCGCCCTCGTCTGCGAGCCGGCGGGCGAGCTCCCTCGCTCGCTCCTCGGGGCTCGCGAATGCCCAAATCGCAACCGAATCGCCTTCGACGCTCTTTTCCGCTCGTCCTCTGCGCTCGTTGGTTTGCCCGAGAAGTTCCCTCGCCACAGCGGTCCGAACAGCCGCGAGGCGTCCTTGGACCCGCCGATCGCACGAAAGTTCGCCGCGGCCCGAGCCACGATGCGTCGGAGATCGTCTCCGACGGCGCTGAGGGCGGATCTCGTTCCGGCAAAAATCCTGCGAAGGCGTTCGAACTGCGGCTCGGCCGTACCTTGGAACTCGTCGAGAAGTACAAAGGGACAGGTGGCTCCCGGCGCACGAACGGGTCTCGGATCGTGCTCCAACAGAAAAACACTCGGACGATTAATCATAGAAACCGAACGAAGAGATCCTCCTTCGTGTCGGAGTCGATGCTGCCACCACCCATAAACGATAGCGTTATCGGGTGAATCGATGGCAAGTAGTGATCTCGCGATACACACTTCGATGGATGCAGTATCGTATCTGTAGGAATCTTTTTGTCGTAAGAAGTCCGCGTAGTCGCCGCGCTTCGGGAAGACGATACGGTACCGAACATCCGGCCGCCACTCGTCCGGCAGAGCGAGACGGAACCGGTCGAGCATGCCCTTGGTGAATGCGTCGAAAGCGACCGGGTCGAGCCTGCGAGCGAGTGCGATGCCAGCCCGGCGCTCGACGCGTGCAGCCGGATTCCGCGCCGTGTCGCGCCTGAAGCCGATGGCGAGAATCCGCCGCGGCGCCGGACATGGTCCCGTCTGCGACAAGAACAGCGCCTTCTGAGCGAGGAGCTCCGTTTCGCCCGCACCCGCCCAGGCCGAAACCGAAAGCGACCGGTCGGCCTCTCGAACGGCCCGCGGAGCTCCGGTTCCGGCTCTTCGACGCCGCACGGCCGCCGGGCATCACGAGATACGGTCGTCACGGGCGACCCCGATCCGGATCGCGCTCGCTTCCTAGCGGACGAGCCGGCGGAGAACCGCGGGTGCTCGCCTTTCGAACTCGCTTTCGTGCTCCGTCGACCACGCGAGTGCGGCCAAACGGGCTTCCGGTTTGCTCCGCTGCAGGAAAAGGTAACGATACGACCGAAACAACTCCTTGAACTCGGGTCCATGAAGATTCGATGCACCGTCTTTGTCGAGAACGACCCGCTTCGCCTCTTCGCCATCGGCTTCTCGCGGCCTCGGCCCTTGTCCATCGGCAGCTGGCTCGTACACCCCTGGAAAGGCTCGGAGCATCGCGAAGTCCAGGGCGAGCCGGGCAGAAACCGATATCCCATCGTTTTCGCGCTGTACGCGGAGTCTTTCTTTGGAGAGGGTTTCCACGATCGTATTATCGTTCTTGTTGCCGAAGTTCGTCAGAGCACCAACACCTGTTTTCCGAACATCGCGTAGTTTGCCGAGTATCCGTCGGACAACCCGAGCGCCGTCGTGTTTCCGGCCGTAGTCGAGATCGCGCGACGTCGCATGTGGAATTCGGAGATCTTCGAGCAACCTCCAGAGATGTTCGACGTGACGACCGCCGAGCGGCACCACGGGAGCCAAGGAGGGATCGAGCGGCACCCCCATCGCTTCGGCGAGCCGGGGAACCACGACACGCTCCGAAACGCCCTCGGCCAGGATCGCGAATCGCGCGAAGTAGGGGTCTGGATACGCCCGAACAGCCGGCCGAGCGTATTCGGCAGCTTGGTTCGTGTCATTCGGGAAGTGCCGTGGTTGTATCGATGCGTATCGTAAGGAACCGTTCAATCTGCAGTGCCGAACGTCCTTTGGATCGATCTTGCCGCGAATACGCCGTGAGTAATTCGACATGAGGACCTGCGCATTGTTTTCCCTGGCGACGTCCCGCGCCTGATCGACGATCCGCGCCGAGAACAACGGCGCTAGATTGGTCTCCGGCTCCTCGATCGCCGAAATCGTGAGGAGCGGACATGCCAGTCGGCCGGTGTCGAAATGCCCGGCGCGGTTTCGGCTCGCCTCGCGCTCGACGTCGAGCGCTGCCGCGGTGAGCGCGATGGGCAAGAGCGCTCGTTGGCCGTCCCCGAGGTCGGCGAGCGCTCGTTCCCCCCTCTCGTCCGGCCCGGACACGAGCTCGGCTCGACCCACCACATCGTCGACGTCGGTTGTGATGAGCCGGAGCGTTGGGTTGCGGTCGGTGTCTGCCCGATGCAGTTGCTCCCGGCGACGGGTGAGGCTCTCGACGACCGTGGTGACGGCACCCTCCGCTTCGAATCGGTGTCGAAGACCGTCCGAAGCCTGTCGCGGCTGCGCGCCAAACGCTTCTGGTCATTTCGCAGCTCGTAACGTGCGTCTTTTGCGTACCTCGGAGAGCTCGCGAGCGACGTCGCCATCGGCCGGCAGGTCGATGAACCGCACCGAGGACCGCTCGCTTGGCGAAACTCTCGGCAGTGTCGGCCAAATCGTCGGCTCCGGTTCGTCCGGCATGGTGATCCGACGACAATCACGTCGATCGTAGCTTCGCTCGTCTGGTCGTCTCGCCAGGTGGCTCGCGAACGAATTCTGCGCAACAACCGGCCGTTTTCGTGCTGGACCGTGGCACGACGAAAGAACTCGGCAACGGCAGCGCATTCCGCTCGGTCGTGATCGAGCTCCGGAAAACGCGGCTGGGCTTCGATCTCGAGTGGCGTATCGGGCGTCCTCGCGTCGGCTCGAACCGGAAAGTCGTTGGGCATCACGGTGCGCTGGCTGCGGCCCGCGCCGAACAGGCGGGCGAGTGCCGTGAAAAGCGCGGTCTTGCCCGGGCCGTTGGCGCCCAAGAAGGAACTGATTCCGGTTTCGCGGAACGCCACCTCGGTCCATTCCGCTCCGAAGCAGCGAGTATCAGGAACGCCCAGCCGCTCGAGCCGCACCGGTTCTCGCCCAAGAAAAGAGTTCGGAACCCGGCGACAGGTCGGCACACCGAGGCATCGAGAACGAGCTCCGACGACCAGCCGGAGGCCGGAGCCGCGAGGCGCTCGGGGAGCGGGCGGGCGAAGGGGACCCTGCGGGAGCGCAGGCTCGCTCGGGCTCGAAGTCGAGCCCTTCGAGCGGGGTCGGCGAGAGGCCCACGAGGCCGTCGCCGCAGACGAGCGCGTGGTCGAGGAAGGCGAGCTCGTGCTCGGTGGCGAGCGTCTCGAGCCGGAGCGAGACTCGGCGAGCTCGACGGTCGTCGGGTTCTTGTCGGCCCCGAACAGGCGGCGGGTGGCGACCAGCCGCTCGGCGCAGCGGCGTTCGGCGCCGCTCGGGCAGGATCCAGACGGCGGCGACCGACGGCAGCTCCTCGTGCAGGCGGAGCGCCGCGGGGCCGTAGAGGACGAGCCGGCCCGAGAACAGGAGGCGCCGCTCGGCGCCGGCCGCGGTCGACAGGCAGGCCCGGGAGCGGAGCCGTTCGACCACGCCCCGGGAGCCGAAGCGGGCGAGGAGGCGGCCGAGGACCAGCTCGGGAGCGTCCTCGGGCAGGCCGTCGATCGGGATCGGCTCGACCCGGCGGTGCGGGAAACCGCGGCCCGCAGCGCCGAGAGCGCGCAGATCCTCCTCGAGGGGGCGTACGGCCACGGGCTCGAGGTCGCGTTTGCGGACCGGCAGGCCGCGGACGAAGCGCTCGGGGTCGAGCATCTCGAGCAGCGCCGAGAAGCTGTCGGGTTGGCCGTCGTGCGGGTTGGCGGTCAGGAACAGCCGGTGCTCGAAGCGGCGGGCCAGATCGCGGATCGTGCGGGTGAACCGGCTGTCGACCGCGAGTCGCTCGCCGCTCGCGGGTGCGGCGTGGTGCGCCTCGTCGAGCACGAGCAAGCTCTTCGGGCGGAAGTCGCCGAGCCGGCGCTCGAGGCCGGCGCGCCAACGCTCCTCGGCGAGGAGCTCGTGCGAGATCGAGAAGCGGCTGTGGCCGGCCCGGGGATCGGCGGCGAAGCCGCGCCGGCGGCGCAGGGCGCGCAGCCCCTCGCGGTCGATCGACACGAGCTCGAGGCCGAAGCGGGTCGAAAGCCGTCCTGCCACCGGTGCGACATGGCGGGCGGGACGGCGACGAGCAGGAAGTCGATCCGCCCGCGCAACAAAAGCTCGCGGATCACGAGCCCGGCCTCGATCGTCTCGCCGAGGCCGACATCGTCGGCGAGCAGCAGATCGACCCGCGGCGGCTCGAGCGCCTCGGCCAGGGGCTCGAGCTGGTAGGGCTCGAGGCGGGGGTGCGGGCGCGCGGCGGAGAGCGAGCGGAGCCGGAAAGACCCGCGCGCTCGGCCGGCCGCAGCCTCAACGATCCGTTAACCTTTTCGTGCCAGGTTCGGGCGCGAGAAAGGGTACGCGGATGCTCCTGGCCGCACTTCTCGTCTGGCTTGTCCGGCTTCTCTCGACGATCCCTCGCCGGGTGGACCGCTCGCGCGCGGGTCCGGGGTTCCGCCCCGCCTTCGCCGCGGGACGGGCTCCGAGCGGCGGCACTCGCGACCCGACCGTGCCCGTCGAGGTCCGGGCGCCCTTGCCGCTCGCCGCTGCAGGATCCTGCCGGGCGAACGCACCGGGCCGCGCCCGGCCCGACCGGAACGACCCGGCCGCCGACCGACCGGGCGCCGGCCCCGACCCGCCCCGATCGGAGCGGGGCCTAGAGGCTCGAGACGAGATGGCCGCCGTCGACCACGAGGACGGTGCCGGTCATGTAGGCCGAGGCGTTCGAGGCCAGGAGGAGGAGCGGGCCGTCCAGGTCCTCCACCCGGCCGAGCCGGCGCTGGGGGATCCGGGCGACCATCGCCCGTCCCGCCTCGCTCGCGAAGAAGGCGCGGTTGAGGTCGGTCTCGATATAGCCCGGGGCGAGCGCGTTCACCCGAATGCCGAAGCGTGCCCATTCGAGAGCCAGCGCACGGGTCAGATGGACGAGCCCGGCCTTGGCGGCCGCATAAGCCGCGACCCCGCCGGCCACCCGCAGCCCCAGGATCGAGGCGACCGTGACGATGCTGCCGCCGAGCTTCGCCTCGACCATCGCCCGGGCGGCGGCCTGGGCCACGAGGAACGCTCCCTCGAGGTCGGTCGCGAGCACCGAGCGGAAGGTCGCGGGGTCGAGCTCGAGGGCGCGGTCCGTGTGAGCGATCCCGGCGTTGGCGACGAGCACCGTCGGGGTGCCGAGGACCTCGCGGGTTCGGGCGAAGGCGGCCGCCACGCTCGGCGGATCGGTGACGTCGAGCGGCAGACCGATCGCCCGCCGGCCCTCGGCTTCGAGCGCGCGGGCCTCGGCCTCGACCCGCTCGAGCCTGCGGGCCGCGAGCACCACCGCCGCACCGGCGCGGGCGAGGGTGCGGGCCATGTGCAGGCCGAGGCCGGAGGAGGCACCGGTCACCAGCGCCACCTCGCCGGTCAGGTCGGCGTGGAGGCTCACGGCGCGCGCCGGCGCCGCTCCGCCTCGTCCCAGGCGAGGAGCGGTTGGAGATCGGGGACGAAGCCGAGGCCCTTGCGGGCGTCGGAGGAGACGGCGGTGCGCGAGGTGACGACGTCGACGACGGCGGGCGCACGCTCGAGGGCGCGGGCGAGCGCGGGACGCAGGTCCTCGGGCCGCTCGACCCGCTCGCCATGGGCACCGAGCGCTCGGCCGAGGGAGGCGTAGTCGGCATGCGCGAGCAGCGTCCCCACGACCCGACCGCCGTAATTGGTCTCTTGATCGAAGCGTTCGATGTTCCAGGCGGCGTTGTTGGAGACGACGAACACCGCCCGAGCGCCGTGGCGGACCGCGGTGTCGACTTCCATCGCGTTGAGGCCGAAGGCGCCGTCGCCGTTGACCGAGATCACCGGCCGGCCCGGGAAGGCGAGCGCGGCGGCGATCGCGAAGGGAACTCCGACACCGAGACAGCCGAAGGCGCCGGCATCCAGATAGGTCTTCGATTCGAGCCCGATCCGGGCGAAGGAGAGAAGGTCGCCGCCGTCGGCCACCGCCACGTGATCGGGCGGCACGAGCTCGCGGAGCGCGCCGAAGATCGCCATCGGGTGGATCTTGCCGT
>DAIOUO010000086.1:0-11150 GCA_036759485.1 Geminicoccaceae bacterium
CCGCCGGTTGGCGGCGGAACACTCGGCTGTGCGCGGCAGCGGTCCGGATCGTCTCGGCCCGCAGGCCGGAGCGGGAACCGATCGCCCCTGGTTCGCAGTCCGTGATCCTTCGGGACAAGGCGGGTGCCGACGGGCGCGGGGACCACGCCCGGGCGATAGGCGTTTCGGGGCGAGGGCCGGCGCGCCGGGCGCACTTCGGCGTTCCGTACCTTCCGATCGGTGCCGGGGCCGGCACGGCCCGTCGGCCGTCCGGGGGCAGCGAAGCCCTCCCGTCTCGGTGGCCGGTGGAGCACACTGCGGCCCAGCCGTGCGCCGGCGCGCGGGGATCGTACCCTCGAATGCGATCGCGAGCGTCGGCTCGGGGGCGCAGGGGCGAGGGCTGCCGGCTCGAATCGCCGGCCCGGAGCGGCTCGGAGGGCAGGGCTGCGGAACGAGCGGATCGCGCGCGGCCGGGAGGCGGGCGCCCTTCGGACGAAGCGACCTTTCGGAGGAAACGGGATGGCGGGGCGTACGGGTACGGGGTCCGAGCGGTGTGTCCTCCGCCGCCCGGGCCACCGGACGGAGGGGATGGCGGGGGCCTCGGCGTTCGAAGCGGCGTGCGACCGGCTCTCGAACTCGGCTGCACGGTTTCGCCACCCTCGCTCCGGCCCGCGGCGGGGCGCGCCGCAGTCGCGGTGCGAGGGAGCACCACCGGCGCGCTCGGCGAGCCGACCTGTCGCGATCGGTGGAACTCGACCTCGTGGGAACGCGGCGGGAGTCGGTCGCCGAGCGGCTCGGCGGGTGACGACCTCGGCCGAGATGCGCCCCGGATGGGCGGCTTCTCGCCGCCTCGCTCGACCCTCGGAGCGATCCGTGCGAAGTTCCGGACCGCGAGTCCGCCTCGAGCGCGTGTTTCGGGGTTCCGGTTCGGATCGATCGGATTGGCGACCCGGTTCGGTGTCGGCGAACAGCTCCCGACGGCCCGACAACAACCGCGCTTCGGCGAGCAACGGTCGGCGGTGCGATCGGGATCACCGGCCGGCCAGGGGGCCGCCGGTCTCGGGCGCACCGCCCGAACGCGTCTCCGCGACTGCTCCCCGGGTATCGCGCTCGCCGGCACGGGGCTCCCGGTGCCTCGCCCGCCGCCTCGGCCGCCACCAGACGCCGTTCGCCGGGCGGCCGTGTGGCATCGCGGTCCACGGCTGGCCTGCCGCCGGTCCCGGCTCGAGCCGGCGGCGCCCACGGACGACGGTCCGCGGCGGGGCACCCGCGCGCTCGGGGACCGGTCGCCAACGAACCGGTCGGAGCCGTTCGCCGCAGGGTGTGGCTCCGGTCTGCGGCACCAGCGCCACTCGGTGACGATGCGCAGTCGCAGTCTCGGCGAGCCGCAGACGCCGCCGTGCTCCTCGGGCACGCCGACCGCGAGCCGGGACCGCTCGACACGCGCGGGCGGCCGATGCCGGCGAGCGCGCGCCGCGTCCTGCAAGGCGCCGCGCTTCTCCTCCTGCTCCATCGGGTCCCCGAACCCGAGGACGGGCTGCTCGGGCCTCGATGGTTCGGCCCCCGAGGGTGTCGCTCGGCAGAGCCCGCGTCGCCGACCGGGACCCCTCGGCCCGAGCCGCCGGCGCGCGATGCGGCCCGAGCAGCTCGACGCGGGCGACCGTGATCGGGGCGCCGAGACCAGCGCGCTCGAGCGATCGCGGCGGAACCGGCAGAGAAGGTCGTCCGGGCCGCCTTTCGCCCGAGAAGATGCCGAGCCGAGCGGTGCGAGCGGGCTCCGCGTGCTCGATCGGGCCGCCTTCGACGGGTGCCCGGCGAAAGAAGAAGGCGGCTCACCAACCACCGGTCGCGAGCCAGCGCTCGACCTGGTCGAGACGGTCGGCACCCCAGAACGGTTCGTCGTCGACGAAGACGAACGGGGACCCGAACACGCCGCGCGCGATCGAGCGGTCGGTCTCCTCCTTGAGCCTCGCCTTGACCGCGGGATCCTGGACGGCCGCCAGGAGTTCCGCCCGGTCGATGCCGAGGGCCGCTGCGACCTCGGCGACCGCTTCCGGCGCCGAGAGGTCGCGGCCTTCGCCCCAGTGCGCGTGATAGAGCGCCTGGGCGAGCCCCTTGGCGAGATCCTCGTCCTGCTCGAACAGCCACCAATAGGCTCGGCTCGCCGCCAGGCTGTTCATCGGCAGCACCGGCGGGAAGACGAGCGGCGCATCGAGGAGCCGGGCGAAGCGCGGCACGTCGCGCCGCAGATAGTCGCCCTTCAACGGCGCGTTGACGTTGGGCTGCGAGCCCGTGAGCTTGAGCGCGGCACCCAGCATGATCGGCCGCCAGGTGACCTCGCGACCATGGGCAGCGGCGATCGCGTCGATCCGAAGACTCGCGAGATAGCCGTAGGGCGAGGCGAACTCGAAATAGAAGTCGATCGGCGCGGGCATGGGACCTCCGGGTTCGGCTCCGAGCGTTCCACCGTCCGATCGCGCCGTCCAGAGCCGGCTCGCCGCAGCTCGTGGTCGCCCGTACCGGTCCGGCACAGGTGGCGGTAGGCGCGCGGCCGCCGCCGGCCGCCGGAACCGGTCGCGTGCCGGCACGGCCGAGCGCCGACGGCGGGCGACACGTCACGAACCGAGCAGGCGACGCTCCTCTTCCTCGGCCGTGCCGTGCGAGACGCCCGTCTTTCGCCGGGACTCCTCGGCTCGGCCGGCGGCGCGTCCCCCGGCGCTGCCGCCGAACGAGATCGCCGCCGCGCCCCTGCCTCGGATCGAGCGGCCGGAGGGGGTCATCGCGGACCGAGCGACCCCGACGCGTGCCCTGCGGGCCCCTCCTCCGCCGCGTCCCACGGGGGGTCGCCCCCGAGGACCCGCGCGGCCTTCTCGTCGCCCTCGCCGCCCCCTTTCCCCGCCGTGCCGTCCGGGAGCTCGTCGGGAGGCCGCCCGTCCTCGTCCACGCCGCCGTCGGCCCGGCCGGCGGCGGCTCCTCGATCTCGGCCGACGGCCCGATCGGCCCTCGCTCGTCGTGTCGAGGCTGTTCGGCGAGTCGAGCGGGTCGGGCTCGAAGCGGGTCACTCTCGCGAGCGCCTCGACGAGCGGTGGTCCGAAGCGACCCGTCCGAGACACGAACCGGTTCGGCTCCCGGCCACGGGGCGGGAGAGAGCGCAGGCAGGGCTCTCGAGCCCACCGACACTGTCCCGCGCCCGCGGTCGCACCTCGAGGGCCCCGACGTGATCGGGATCCAACGTTGCGCGATACGGCGCGGGGTGCACCCGGCCTAACCCGCCCGCGGCCGTTCCCGTCCCGTGACCCGCTTTCGGACGACCGAGCCCCTGCCGTGGCGTACCGGCTTTCCGGCCACCTGCCGGGCGCCGGCATCGGGGCGATGCGCTCGGTGAACACGCGGTCGCTTCGCCGAACGAACCCCGAGCCGAACGAACCCCGACGCGGACGCGGTCGCCGAAGCCCTCCGAATATCGGGACCGCGCGCGGCTCGTCGCGTTCCTCGCGCGACGCGATGGTACCCGGCATCGGCCGGGCGTGGCGAACGGCACCCGACGCTTGCGAAAGCTCCCACTTGGCCGGGCCGTACCGCGAGCCACGGCAACCGTCCGGCGGAGGAGGTCTGCGACTTCGGCGCAGGGCGGCTTCGACGGGCCGCTCGCCCCATGGTCCCGAGCGGGCCCGGCGAGGCGCTCGACCCTCTTCCCGCCGCCGGCCGGGCCGCCGAAGGCCGACCGAGCGAGCGCGGCAATCGAGCGTCTTTCGATCGCCTCGCGGCCTCTTCGAGTAGCCGGCGAACGCCGTCGGAGCGCCCCGGAGATCGGAGGCGTGATCGAGCCGCTCGAGACGACGCGGTTCGCGACCGATCGTCGGCGAGGGGCCACCGCAGCCGTCGTCACCGGATCGGCTTCGGCGGGGCTCGGCGAACGCGGCGGCTCGCGCGCCGCCGCGCCCGCCCAGCGAGCCGCGCGCCCCTTCGAAGAGCCCGTCTCGATCGTGCTGGGCGCGAAAGCCCGGGACCGTTCGCCGGCGCAGCCTCCGGGCCAGCGTCTCCGGCTCCGACGAACGGGGCTCGGTGGCCGGCTGCGACCGCTCCGTGGCTCGCCCCATGCGTGGCATCCGCGTCGGATCCGGACGATCGTCGCCGCCGCGTCGCCACCGCGAGAGGGGGCCGTCCTCGGCCGAACGACCGTCTCGATGGCGACCTCTTCGCTCGCGAGGGCGACTCTCCGTGGCGACGTCTCGTCGCCGCGCAGCGACCTTCGACCGCCCCCTCGCCGCCCGGGCCCGCGCGAAACCGATGCCGGAGGTCCCGCCGCCGTCGGCTCCGTCGAAAGGACACCCGCAGCGGAGCACGTCCGTCCTCGGGGGAGATCCCACCGAACGGGAGCGAGCCTCCCGCCCCACGAGCGGACGCGTCCTCCGCGTTCTGCACGAGCTCGACAGGAGCCGGCTCCGGTGAGGTGCGTCCGGTGGTCGCAACGATCCGAAGAGAGCTTCGGATCGATGCGACCGGCGCCTCTGCCCGATCCACCTTCGTCGTCGCGCCGGACCGAGATCCGATCCCGGGTGGTCCGGAACCGGCCGCCGTGCGGTTCCTGCCGTCGAGCGCGGCGCGAATGCGACGACGCCACCTCCGGTTCGCGAACGCAACGAATCGTGCGGTCGATCGGTCTCCGCGGCCCGTGCTCGTGCGAAGGTTCGGAAGCGATTTGCCGCCGTGGCCTACGAGCGCCGCCAGGCATCGAGGGCGGACGTCACGGCGTCCATGACGGCCCGAGGCGGGGTTCTCGTTTTGCAGGCCTCGAGGAGGAGCCTGCGAACCCGACGATCGAGCGCGTTGCCGGCTTCCGTGCGGGCCAGCGCGTAGAGGAAGGCCGCCACGACCACGGTCTCCTCCTCCTCGTCCACGAGATCCCGAAGCGCCTCCAGCACGGTTTCCGGAATGCCCCAGAGCTCGAGGTCGGCGATTGACGGCAACGAAGACGCGGCACGCGCGTTCAGCCGCGCCACCAACTCGCTCGGGCCGAGCGCACCGGCAGCCACGTCTCGCGACGGCCCTGCATCCGCGCCGACCGGCAAGCGACGCTGAGCAAGTTCCGCCATCCCCTCCTCCGGAGGTTTCGCCATCCTCTTCAGACGTGTCGTCCTCCTCGCCAGCAGACGAGCAGCATCACGAAAAGCGTGGGCAGAAAGAAAGTCCGCTCGCCGCCTCTCCTCCACCATGCGCCGGTACCCGAGCTCGTCGATCGGCGGCCGGTGAGCGAGCAGGGCCCGCTTCGCGTACACCGTGCCCGTTCCATGCCAGCCCGCGGCCAGCACCTGGGGTACCCTGACGATCGTCGGCAGGTCCTCCGCCTTCTCGGTCTCCGCTCGCAGGTGAACGACGAGGAAGTGGGTCCACGCGCTCACGAGCTGGTAGCGGAGGGCGAGCGCGGTCGCCGCCTCGTCGTCGTCGGTGGCGGCCATGCGGCGCGCGGCGGCGAGGCGTGTCAGGGTCGGCAGCGATGCGCCCTCGGCAGCGGGCTTTTCCACCGGACTTTCCGCGAAGGGCCGGATCTCGGTCTCGTGCCCGACCACGCGCCCGTCGGCCAGCGTCACCTGCAAACCGACCCTGCCTTCCGGCTTCTCGGCGAACCACGCGAAGAGATGGACGGTGTCGCCGCCGTAGACCGGCCCGATCGCGTCGGGCACGCTGCAGGACGCCCGTGCCGGCCAGCGGACCGAGGCGCTCCGGGCGCGCGGCGCGTACATGCGCTGGAAATGACGGTGGATGCGCTCGGCCATGTTTTCGCGCGGCGTCACGAATTCACAGGCCCCGCCCGTCGCCTCGGCGAGACCGCGCACGAACGCCTCGGCGACGGCGCTACCCACGCCGACGGTGAAGAAGCGGTGGCCGTACCGCTTCGCACGCGCCACGATCGAGCCGCAGTCCCACACTTGGCCATCGGTCACGAGAAAGATGTCACGCTGGAGACCGCCGCCGCTCCGAATGGCACAGGCGACGTCGAGGGCGGCGCCGATCTCGGTGCCGCCCATGTCGGCGTCGAGGGCACGAACGAAGCGTCGCGCCTGGGCTACGGTCGTTTCCGAGACGGGTGTCGCGCGGCCGAACAGGGCACGCTGGCTGCTGCCGAACGCGACGATGTCGAAGAGGTCGCCCGCCCGCAGGCCGTCCAGGATGCGCTCCAACGCCTCGCGCGCCTGGGCGATGGAATCGCCGCCCATGGAACCCGAGCAATCGACCACGATCGTGACGCTCCGGCGCCCGTTCCGGCCGCCCGCCGGGATCTCGGGCCGAAAACTCGCCAGGACGACCCAGCCGTCGAGGTCCCGTGCGACCAGCGCGGTGGCCGCTGGCGGTGGCGATGCATGTGCCTCGAGCACGAAGTCTCGATCCACGGCCGCCGCTTCGGCGAGCGCGATGCGCGTCGCCTCGGCTGTCGTCGTCACGTCGATGTCGTGGGACGGGCAAACGAAACGCGCGTCCCGGAGTAGGCCGCGGACCGTCACGGCGAGTTCGAACGCTCGTTCCGCGTCGAATACAAACCATGGCGACTGATGCGGTGCGAGGCCCGTGGCGGCGGGGTCGCCGTAGCGGGGCGCAATCGTGGTGGGCATCGCGAACCGTACGCGGTCGCCGTTCCAGCGCAACAGAAGGCCGTAGCGGAAGCGGATCGTGGCCGTTTCGCCCGGCAACAGATTGCCGAGGCTCGCCGTATAGATCCCGGGCGTCGCCTGCTCCAGGAGCACGGCGGTATCGCCGTCGGTGATCGCCTCCTCGTAACGATGCTCGGCCTTCGCCTTTTCGACCACCATGCCCGTGAGCCTGCGGTCGCCGATCTCGAGTTCGAAGCCGAGGAGCACACCTTCCGAGGGCAGAGGGAAGGTGTAGACCACCTCGACGTTCGTCGCCTCGGGATTGCGATAGTGTTGCGTGACCGAGACTTCGGCCAAGAGGTCGTCGATCGACGCCTCGGCGCGGACCGCTTCGAGAACGACGACCTCGCCGTGCACACCCTGCAGGACCGCCGCCGCTTCCGCCGTCATGGTGTCCTCTCCTTCTTCAAACGATCCAAAAGCGTTGCCACTTCCCGGGCGAGTGCGCGTACCTCTTCGGGCGTCAGACCCGCCTCCCTCGGCTCGATGACGAGCTCCACGCCGGGCCGGAGGAGAACGTGGCTCCGGACCGTGACGTCGCCCGCACGACGGGGCCTCTCCGGCGGCAGGGCCACCCCCTCGACCGGTCCGGCGGCCAGCTCGCGGATCCGCTCCAGGTTCAGTCCGGCCCGCTGCCATTTGCGGATGGTCAGCAGCTGCTCGAGGTGGTCGCGCGTGTAGTAGGCGCCCCGCTTGGCGCCCCGCGGCCGCTCGACCAGGCCCTCCTGGATGTAGAACCGTACCGTGCGCCTCGGCAGGCCCGCCAGGGCGCTGAGCTCGTCGAGGGAGAAGCGTTCGCCGTCGTCGCTCATCGTCGAACGTTATTTAACATCGTCACTGATAAAAACAAGTGGCACAAATTTCCGCTCGCCGCCGAGCCCGCT
Organism: Geminicoccaceae bacterium; assembly: GCA_036759485.1. Classification (GTDB taxonomy): domain Bacteria; phylum Pseudomonadota; class Alphaproteobacteria; order Geminicoccales; family Geminicoccaceae; genus JANXAZ01. The sequence goes on from DAIOUO010000086.1 coordinate 7,514, forward strand.
CCGCCTCGCCCGGGCGCGCTGCGCGGCGCCGCGGTCGACACACCTGTGAGGCCGACGCGCGCCATCGTGATCCTCCGCGCGGCCGGGACAGGAACGACCGCGGTCGCTGTGCGAGGCACGAGAGTGACCGGGATCCTCGATGCGCCGGCTGCCGCGCAACGCGCTCGAGAAGGACGGGTCCGTGGTGCAGCCGGGCGAGGTGCCGGTCGCCGCACGGAGCGGTGGAGACGACGATCGTGGGCGCAGACCGGCACGGCCGGCCGTTGTCCGCGGTCACCCGATCACGGCGAGGCCCTCGGAACGCACACGAAAGCCGGCTGCGCCCGTGGCCGTGGCTCCGGTTCGGCGGCGTGAGCCGGCGGCGGGGGTGGGCCCGAGACCCGACCTTCTCGACGTCCGCTTCGCCCCGAAATGACGGCCGAGGGGCGCCTCACGGCAACGCGGCGAGGCCGCCCCGCGGGGCCTCGCACGGCCCTTTCCCGATCTCGCCCTCGAGGGCGGCATGCTCGGTGCGCCGGACCTCGACCGCCTCGCGCATCGGCGCCACGCCCGCGGGCGTGATCCGCAGGCGGCGCGAGCGGCGGTCGTCGGGGTCGGGCTCGACGGTAAGCAGTCCGCGGCGGGCGAGCGGCTCGACGGCGGCGGTGAGCGTGGACGGGTCCATGCCGAGCAAGGGCGCGAGCCGCCCGATCGGCGGCGGTTCGGGCCGGTTCAGCGCCACCATCGGCGAGAACTGGCCGTTGGTCGGGCCGAAGGGCCCGAGCGCCGCATCGAAGCACCGGGCGAGCCGCCGCGCGGCACGCTGCACCGCGAGACACGGGCAGGTGTCGCGGATCCGGAGGACCGTCTCGTTCGGCAGGAGGTCGGGGATCGTCCGATCAACGCTCATTCGATTTCGAAATACCGATTCGCCGGCACCGGGGCCCCGTCCGAGAGGTGGGGACGACGCGATCGACGTCGAGGATGGCGGACCCGATGCAGGACGTCGCGTCCTACCTCGCCCCGGCCGAGGCGATGGACTTCTACGCCCGCGCCTTCGGGGCCGAGGACATCGGGCGGATGCCCTTCTACGTTGGCAGCCCCGGCGTGATGCACGGGCAGGTGCTGATCAACGGCGGCGCGCCGATGACGAGCGACGGCGGCATGAACCCCGGCGGCGAGGAGCACCGAACCATCCAGAACGGCTTCGAGCACCTGCAACTGGTGGTCGAAGACGGCCGCATGTGGTGGGACCGCGCCATCGCGGCGGGCTGCGCGGGGCTCGTGCCGTACGCCCGCCGGCCATGGGGCGACGATCGGGGCATGGTGCAGGATCGCTTCGGGCTCGAGTGGGCCATCGTGCAGAACGGGCTGCCGAAGGAAGTGCGGCATGAGCACGCCTGCGTCCGTCGTGCCGACATCGCAGCATATGGTGGCCGCACCGGTCCGCGCGGTCCGGGCCGCGTTGACGACGCCGGACCCGATGCGACGCTGGATGTTGGTGCCGGCCACCGTCGGCCCGGATGCGCCGGTCGCGCCCGGCAGCCGGGTCGAATGGCGCGACGCCGATCAGAAGCCGTATCTGGTCGGCACGGTGACCGGGTGCGAGCCGATGCACCGCCTGACCGCGGAGCCACAGGACCGCTCCTGGCCGCGACGCGCGCGCGGGCGGGCGAAAGGGGCGGTATCGGGGAGGCCCGCCCAGGTCGCTCCCAAGGCCACCGGCTCGGCGTCGGTCTGGATGGCGAGGTCCGTGCGATCGAGGCCGTGCAGAAGACCGGGATCGAGGACGCCGGTCCGATACCGGCCGCGGTTCGAGGCGATCTCGGCCCGGTCGACGAATACCGCATCCAGCTGCATCCGGTCGTGCCGGGCCGCGGCACGCCATTGTTCGTACGCGCCCGGCCTCGGCTGCGTCTGATGGCCAAGGATGTCGTCGAACGCGACGCGACCCGGCCGCGCCATGGGCCGGGCCGACCGGGGGGAACGACACCCGTGCCGCCTCCTGCGCACGAACCCAGCCCGCGTCCGGATCGGGAGCAACGATCCACGACCCGCGCCGATCCCATCACCATCACCGCCTTCGTCCCCGTCGCATCCGCCGAGGCCCGAGTGGCCTCCCTGCCGCACGGATGGAGACGAAGGACGAGTCTTTCGGCGTCGACCAGGAGGGCACCTTCGAGGAGGTGGACCCGCCGCATGCCGCCACGCTGCGGCTCGACGGCGGCCGCCGTGTTCGCACCACCTTCACGTCGGAGGGGACCGGCATCTGCGCGACCACGGTCTTCGATCCCCAAGGCGACAACCCGGTCGAGATGCAGCGCGCCGGCTGGCAGGCGGTCCCCGAAAGCTACGCGGCCCTCGTGGAGCGCCGCCGGAGAGCGGTGGTGACGGTCTCGGTCCACTTCGGCATCGACCCGCCCGGCCTCGCGACGGGGTCGAGCTCCGGCGGCGCCGTGTTCGCCTTCGCCGAAGTCGCGCGGCCTCTCGCGACCATGGCCGTGGGCGATGCCGGCAACGCCACGCCCCGTCGGCACGAGCAGAGCCGAAGGCTCGGCCCGGGCACCCGGCGGTGACGATCGCCGGCGCTGCATGCGCCACGGGACGCCCGCTGCTCGCGACCTGCACGTGCCCGACCCGGGAACCCGTGCCGGCACCCGTCCGGGTCGAGGGCGGGAGCGCCGAGCGCGAGTTCCGCGGCGTCGGGCCGTCGACGGATCGGCCGCGCGCCGGTGAGGCGAAAGGAGAATCGGGAGCGACCTGTTCCCCGACGTCGGACCCGACCTCGACGGCCACCTCGCGCCCGAAGGCACGATGGAGCACTTCAGCAGCGGCCGCGGAGACGGAAACCGGCGCACCGAATGGGGCGCGCCGATGGTCCGGGCCCTCGACCGGCAAGTCGTACCCGCGACTCTCCATTTCGGCGAAGGCGGCGAGACCGGCCCGGTCGACGAGCCGCTGCGCTCCACCGTCGAGTGCACCGGCGCGCGAGGCGGCCGGTGGGCGTGACGTCCGCATCTCGGGCAGACCCGACGTCATCCAGCGGTACCCGGATCGCGGCGCTTCGAACGAAGCGCAGATCGCGCCGAGCCCGTGCCCACGTTCCGCATCGAGCGTGTGCGGCGCCACGCGAAGGCCATGCATGCGCGCCGGGTGCGTGCACGAGGCGTACGGCTCGCCTCTCGCCGCCTCCGCGTTCGGTACTCGATGTCCCGCCGCTTCGGCCCCGCCCCCGCATGCTCGAAGGGGCAGCGGGCCGGATCCGCGCGCTCGTGCCGTCGCCGCGCGGCTCGCAGCGGGTGGGCACGTGCTCCGGTCTCGCATCCTCGAGGCGCGGACGGCAGCCGGAAGAACGGCCGCAGGAGGTGGGTCGGCGCAGAGCGCGGAACCGAGCGGAAGCCCCGGCTTTCACGGAACGGAGCCGACTCGGACGACGTTCGCTCGCATGGAGACGAGAACCGTTCAGAGACCGAAATCCGCCGCTGCGTCGGTTTTCGAGGTTCCGCGGCTTCCCTGGACCGCTCCGAGACTCGGGACCGATCCGGCGCTCGAAGCGCGCCGTTCGGCGTTCGCCACGAAACGATGGCGGAGGGGGTGGGATTCGAACCCACGGAGGGGAGGACCCCTCGCTGGTTTTCAAGACCAGTCCGTTCGACCG
>DAIOUO010000087.1:0-11077 GCA_036759485.1 Geminicoccaceae bacterium
GACGCCGGCGGATGCGATCCGCTTCGCTCGCGCTGTCGAGCATCGAACCTGATGTGGCCCGAGGACATGCTCGGGGCCGACCGTGTCCCCTACGTCGTTGTCGCCCTCTATGCCGAGCTCGCCCGCTCCACCTCGAGGTCTATCCACACCGGCGAACGGATCTGTCTTCGGCAGAACTTCGAGGATCTGGTCGAGCGCAAGGCGGCCCGCATCCTCGGACCGGATCCTCGTGATCGCCGGAGCATCGCCCAGCTCGAACGGACCGCCGAGTTCGCGCATCTCCACGGGGTGACGATCGCACCGCACGGCACCGGCAACGGTCTCTTGGGCCTGGGCGCGCTCGTCCAGGTCTGCGCCACGCGGCCGGTCGACTTCATCGCCTTCGAGTATCCGACGGGCGGCCCGGACTGGCGGTACGCCATCGCCGAGGGCGTACCCTTGCCGATCGTCGAGGACGCTCGGATTACGGTCTGCGATCGTCCCGGCATCGGTGTCGACATCGTTCCGGTGCGCGCGGCCTGCCACCTCTTCTCGGAGGATGCGGGCCTCTTCGACCGAAACCGGGCGGGGGAGCAGGGTTGGCGATGGAGCCTTCGGCGTTCCTAACGCTTCTCCTGTTCGTCGGCCTCGGCCTGCTCGCCGCTCTCTCGGCCGCCACCTTCCGCCCGGACGATTGGCACCGCCGGCTCGCCGAGCCGGCCGGGGCGATCTCCCGACCGATTGTTCGAGCCTGCCCGGCGGGTGCGCGACCTCGCGAACGCGGTCGCCGGATGGCTCTGCCGGCAGGACACGAGGCTCGGTCTTCCGATCCTCGCCCACCTCGAGAACTTGCCGTCGAATGCCGACTGGTCCGACGTTTTCTTCGAGCTGCGGTCGATCGGCGGAGCACTCGCCTGGATCCCGACTTTCCGGCTTTCGACCCTCCTCCGGATCTCGCTTTTCTGGCCGGTCTCCGAGCGGGGGCCATCCTTCTCTAACCTGCCTCGCCGGGGTGACGTTCGCGACCGCCCTCGACGCCACTCGCCGGCGGCCGGACCCGTCGCGGGAGGCGGCCGACAATTTAGCCGGTTCCGGCGTCCGTCGACCGCCCCTGGCCGAGGGCCGCTGGCGCTGTCCGATGTGGTCCCCTATCTCCTGCGCGCGGGGCGGCCGGGAGCCGCCGGTTGCGGCGGGGCTGGTGATGGCGGGGCTCAAAGCGGCGATCGTTCCGGTGACGCCGTTCCAACAGAACTGTACGATCCTTTACGACGAGCGCACCCGTCGTGGCGTGGTCGTGGACCCGGGTGGCGAGGTCGAGCGGATCGCCGGGCTCGTCGCCGAGCGCGGGATCGTGGTCGAGCGAATCCTGCTCACCCACGGCCACATCGACCACGCGGCAGGCGCCGCCGGCCTCAAGGCGGTCCTCGAGCGCGCGACGGCGCCCTTGGGAGGCACGCCCGTGCCCGTGCCGATCGAGGGACCGAACGAGGCCGACCGCTTCCTTCTGGAAGGGCTCGAGGAGCAGGGGCGGATGTACGGCATCGCGGGGGCGCGCGACGTCGTGCCGGACCGCTGGCTCGAGGAGGGCGAACGGATCCGGATAGCCGACTACGACTTCGACGTTTTCCACTGCCCCGGGCACACACCCGGCCACGTCACGTTCTTCAACCGCCAACTCCGGCTCCTGGTCGCGGGCGACGTGTTGTTTCGAGGCTCGATCGGCCGAACCGACTTCCCTTACGGCGACCACGAGGCGCTGCTCGCGGCGATCCGAGACAAGCTCTACCCCCTGGGCGACGACGTCACCGTGCTGTGCGGGCACGGGCCCGGCACGACCATCGGCCGAGAGCGGCGCAGCAATCCCTTCGTGCGCGGCTGAGCCCGGCCCTCAGCCGGCCTCGAAAATGCGGTGCCGCGCCCGATCGCCGACCGCGATGCCGAACCGTCGGGCGCTGCCACCGAGGATCTCGAGGACCGCACGCACCGGGTAGCGGGACGGGATCGCGTCCTCGGAGAGCGGCTTGGCGTTCTCGTGCAGGTGGCGGATCACCCCGTCCCGGCCGATGAAGAGCATGTCGAGCGGGATCAGCGTGTTCCGCATCCAGAAGCTCACCTCCTGCTCGACCCCGAAGTCGAACAGCATGCCGTGCCGCTCCGGCAGCTCCTTGCGGAACATCAGGCCCCGGGCGTGCTGATCGGGCGTCAGCGCGAGCTCGACCGTGAAGGTCACGGGGCCGCTGCGAGTGAGAATCGCGAGCCTCTCCTCGGCCCCCGCGGCCGTCGGTTCGCGCGCCGCGACGATCGCCAAGGGCGGGACGACGAGAAGGAGGGCGCGGCGGGTCGGCGTGTGCATGCTCAGCCTCGCGTGGAACGTTCCCGTTCGAGCCGCTCGAGCGTTTCGCGAGCGATCGTCAGGCCCGGATCGGCGGCGAGCGCGCGTCTCAGGTCCGCGATCGCACGATCGGCTCGTCCCAGCCGCTCGAAGGCACGCGCCCGATTGTAGAGGAACCAGGGGTCGGTGGCACCGCCGCCGATCGCCCGGTCGAGATCGGCGAGCGCTCCCCGCACATCGTCCCGGCGCAACTTCGCGATCCCGCGGGTGGCGAGCGCGTCCAGTCGGTTCGGCTCGCGCCGCAAGGCCTCGGAGAGGTCGAGCTCGGCCCGGCCGTAATCTTCGAGCCGCATCCGGGCGAGTCCGCGCATGTGCCAACCATCGGCCCGCTCCGGAGCGATCGCGACCGCGCGGTCGAGCGCGGCGAGCGCAGGGCGGGCTTGCCCCAAGGCAAGGAGCGCCCGGCCGCGGCCGAGCAGGGCCTCGAAAGAGGTCGGGTCGCTCGCCAGCTCGACATCGAAGATCGCGAGCGCCCGCTGCGGATCGTCGGCGCGCAAGAGTGCCCGGGCCAGGGCGAGTCGAAGCTCGCCTTCCCCCGGTGCCCGCGCGAGAGCCCCTTCGAGATCGGCGACCGCCGCTCGCGCATCGCCCCTTCGCAGTTGCGCCCGGGCACGTCCGGCGAGCAGATCGGCCCGCTCGGGCGCAGCCGCCAGGGCCGCGGAGAAATCGGCAACCGCTCCGTTCGCATCACCGAGCTCGAGCCGTGCCCGGGCGCGGGTCGCGCGCGCGTCGACCGAGCCTTCACCGCCCGCGACTACCCGATCGAGAAGGCGGACCGCCTCCTGCGGCTCTCCCCGACGCAGCAGGAGCCGCGCCAAATTGGCTGCGAGCTCCGGATCGTCGGGTGCCGCCGCCCGCGCCGAGCGGAGGTCGGCCACGGCCCCCTCGAGGTCGCCGAGCCGCTCGCGAACCAGGCCACGGCTCGTGAGCGCACCCGGGTCACCCGGCCGGAACGCGAGCAGTGCGTCGAGATCGACGCGCGCCGCCTCGAGCTCACCGGCGCGCCGCAACAGCGTCGCCCGGGTCGCGAGCGAATCGGCCCGGACCTCCTCGGCGAGCACGGGTCGCGCGAGCAGCCGGTCGCAAGCCGCTCGGGCGGTCCCCGGATCGGCAGCCCGCACGCTGCAGGCTACCCGATCGGGGTCCGGCGAAGGCCGCACCGAGCCCGTCGGCCCGGTGCAGGCGAGCAGCAGTGGCGCGAGGCCGAGACACCGGACGAAACGCAGCGGCGGTCTCCACCCCGGTGAGCGGATCCGTCCTCCTAGCGCGGGCTCCGTCCCGCTAGAAGCACCGCAGAGGCGGTCAGGGGGCCAGCGCGATCCTCGCCTCGGTGGGCACGGGTGCGCGCAGCGACTGCAGCACCACGCAGTACCGCTCGGTGAGCTGGAGCAGCCGTTCGAGCTGCTCGGGTGTGGCATCCGTGTCGAGCTCGAAGCCGAGCCGGATCGCGCGGAACCCCACCGGCGCCGTCTTGTCGACCCCGAGCGTGCCGCGGAAGTCGAGGTCGCCCTCGACCTTCACCCGCCCCCCGCGCACGTGCAGCCCGAGCGCGGTCGCGACCGCCTTCAAGGTCACCCCGGCGCAGGCGGCGAGCGCTTCGAGCAGCATGTCGCCCGAGCACGCCTGGACACCCGAGCCGCCGGTCGCCGGGTGCAGCCCGGCCTCGACGAGGCCCTTCATGGTGTCGACGCGACAGCTCACGCCCTCGCCCAGCGCGCCCTCGGCGCGCAGGGTGATCAGCGCCGCCTCGGGGTTCTCGCGGTAGCGGGACTTGAGCGGTGCCTGCAGGGCCTTGAGCTGGTCGGGGGTCACGAAACGAGTCTCCGAGGTTTCGGGTCACGCGGCCCGCAGGTTGTAGGAGGGCAAGGCCGAGAGCAACCGTGCCCGGAGCATCTGGAAGGCGGGGCGTTGCGGTTCCCGTGGCCTGGGCAGCGCGATCTCGAGCCGGCTCACGACCCGGCCGGGCTGTCCACCGAGCACGACGACCTCGTCGGCCAGCAGGACGGCCTCGTCGAGATCGTGGGTGACGAGGAGGAGGGTCGGCCGGTCTTCGCTCCACAGGCGCAGGAGTTCGGCCTGCAGTTGGGCCCGCAGGAGCGCGTCGAGGGCGCTGAACGGCTCGTCGAGCAACAGCACCGGCGGGCGCGCGACGAGCGCACGGGCGAGTGCCGCCCGTTGCGCCATGCCGCCGGAAAGTTGCTTCGGCAGGGCGTCGACCGCCCGGCCGAGCCCGACTCGTTCGCAGGCCCCGAGGGCGAGCTCGCGACGCTCGCGCCAGGGCAAGCGGCGGGAGAGACCGAACGCGACGTTGTGCAGAACGTCGAGCCAGGGAAACAGCCGCGGCTCTTGAAAGACCACGCCCACCTTGGGCGAGGGACCGTGCAGCTCCTCGCCGTCGAGCCGGATGCGACCGCTGGTCGGCAGCTCGAGTCCGGCCAACAGCCGCAAGAGCGTGCTCTTGCCACAGCCGGAAGGCCCGATCACGACCGTGATCCGACCGGCCGGGAGGGCGAGGTCGATCCCGTCGAGCGCGGCCTGTCCGTTGGAATAACGCTTGGAGACGCCGAGAAGCTCGAGCATCGTGCTCAGTCCCCGCGCCCGAAGGTGTCCTGCCAGGCGACGAGCCGGCGGGTCGACAGGACGAGCAGCGCGTCACTCGTCTTGCCGAGGAGAGCGAACAGGAGGAGCGAGCCCAGGATGATCGCGGCGTTCCCGCTCATCTGGCCGTCCACCAGGAGGTAGCCGAGACCCTCCGAAGCTCCCATGAGCTCGGCTGCGATCACGAACATCCAGGCGAGCCCGAGGCCGCCGCGGACGCCCGTGAGCCAGGCGGGCAACGCGGCCGGCAGCAGGATCCGGCCGATCATCGCGAAGGGCCCGAGATGATACACACGGCCGACCTCCACGAGTTTCCGGTCGACCCCGCGGATCCCCGCCTCGAGGCCGAGATAGACCGGAAAGAAGGCACCTACGGCGATCAGCAGGACCTTGGGGGTCTCGAAGATCCCGAACCACAGGACGAAGAGCGGCACCCAGGCGATCGACGGGATCGCCCGCAGCGCCTGCAACGAGGGGTCGAGCAGGCGGCGGAGAAGGTCGAACGTCCCGGTCGAAGCCCCGAGCACGGTCGCGACGGCGACCCCGAGAGCGAAGCCGAGCGCCACGCGGCGCAGCGTCGCCTCGAGATGGCGCAGGAGCTCGCCGCTCGCGGCGAGCTCTTCGAGCTGCGCCAGGATCGCGGTCGGAGGGGGCAGGAGCCGCCGGGCGATCCAGCCCCGGGCGGCCGCGAGCTCCCAGAGGAAGGCGAGGCCCAGCGGCAGGACGAGGCCGAGCAGCAGCCGGGGCACCGCCGAGCGCGCCGGGGAAGGCCCCGTCTTCGTCCCGGCGCTGGCTTCGACGGACCTCGGGAGATGTTCGACGGCGGTCGCCATCAGCCGACCGTGAGCGAGGCGGTGAAGCGGCGGTCGAGCAGCGCGTCGACCATGGCCGCGACGTCGACGTCGGGACGGATCACACCGGCCTCCTGCAGCGCGAGCCCCGCCGCCCGGATCGACGCCGCCTGTGCGTCGCCGATGCGGGGCTCGGTCAGGCCGGTCCGCTCGAGCTGGCGGGCGGCGACCGCCTCGCCGATGCGCGCCGCCTTGGCGAGCAGGCCTCGCAGTTCGGCGGGGTTGGCGAGCGCATGCCGACGACCGCGCTCGTAGGCCGCCACGACCGCGTCGATGAGCTCGGGAGCCTCGGCGATCAGGGTCTCCGGCGCATTCAGCACACCCCAGGTGTTGGCGTCCGGATCGCGGTAGAAGAGGCGATTGCCGGCCTCGAGCTCGGTCTGCGCCATCATCGGGTCGAGGCCGGCCCAGGCATCCACGTCTCCCCGCTCGAGCGCCGCCTTGCCCTGATCGTGCTGCAGGAGGACGAGGTGCACGTCCTTCTGCCCGAGGCGGTGCCGCTCGAGGGCCCGCAGCAGGAAGATGTACGGATCGGTCCCCTTGGTCGCGGCCACCTTGCGACCCTTGAGGTCTTCGACCCGCTGGATCCCCGTATCGGGACGGGTGACGAGCGCGGTCCACTCGGGCTTCGAGTAGACGTAGACCGAGCGGATCGGGTTGCCGTTGATCCGGGCGAGGAGTGCCGCGGCGCCGGCAGTGGAGCCGAGATCCAGCGAGCCGGCGTTGAGGAACTCGAGCGCTTTGTTGGAGCCGAGCGACTGGACCCAGCGTACCTTCACGCCGTGCCGGGCGAGCGCATCCTCCACCCAGCCCTTCTCCTTGAGCACGAGGCTCACAGGATTATAGGTCGCCCAGTCGAGAACGAGCTCGTTCGGTCGGGCGGCCCGGCTCTTGCCTGCCGTTAACAAGAAAGCCGAGCTCGAACCGGCTGCTAGCAAGGTCCGACGGGAAAGCTGCATGACGATCTCCGACCCTTCGGCGAGCGCGGCGCTCGCGGTTGACGTTCGACAGGCCGGCACTTCGAGCGATAGACTTTCGCTCGACGAGGAGCCCGCCGCAGCGCACGTACGGCGGACTGCCGGACGCTTTAGCTGCACTTTTAACGCGCCCGCAAGCTGTCTGCTCAAATCGGCGCGACGCCCGCGACGATGAATTTACCCGCCAATCCTGTCAATACGAAAAATTATACGGATGGATTTTGTATTTCTTTTCCCTTGCGCGCCTCGCCGGCGCGCCTATGAGAAAACCCTAACATTCTCGGAGCCAGGGAGGGCGAACCCGATGCTGCGCGTAACCCTCATCTCCTCGGCAAAAATCGGGCGTCGCCGCGTCCTGGGCGGTGCGGCCGCTGGGCTCGCCCTCGCGAGCGCGCCGCGAATTGCCCGCGGCGCGCGACCCCGGGTCGTCGTGGTAGGCGGCGGCTGGGGCGGCCTCGGGGCGCTGCGCACCCTGGCCCGTGGCGGGGCGGCCGACCTCTTCCTCTTGGAGCCGCACCCCGCCTTCGTGTCCTGCCCTCTGAGCATCCACTACATCGTGGGCGAGCGACCCTTCGCCGATTTCGAGCACGGTTACGGCGCTCTCGATCGGCTGGGGATCCGGCGGATCGCCGAGCCGGCCCTGGCGATCGACCGCGACCGCCGCGAGGTGGTCACCCCGAGTGCCCGGATCGGCTACGACTTCCTGGTTCTCTCCCCGGGCGTCGAGTATGCCGAGGAGGCGATCGCCGGCTACGCCGAGGCTCGCAGCTCCTTGCCGGTCGGTTTCCGTCCCTTCGAGCAGCACGGCGTCAAGGCGCTGGTCGAGCGGTTCCTGGCCGAGGGCGGCACCTTTCTGATCTCGGTGCCGAAGCCGCCCTATCGCTGCCCGCCCGCACCCTACGAGCGCGCCAGCCTTATCGCCGAGCAGATCGCGCGGCGGGGGACCAAGGGCAAGGTCGTGATCGCCGATGCCAACCCGAAGCCGATGCCGCCTCCGATGGCCGAGCCGATCCTCGAAGCGATGCGGGCGGAACACGGCGAGCGCATCGAATATCTGCCCGACCACGAGGCCAAGGCGGTGGATCCCGCCAAGGGCGCCCTCGACTGCGGGATCGCCGACGTTCCGTTCACCCACGCCAACATCGTTCTGCCCATGCGCGCACCGAAGCTCCTGCGCGAGGCCGGGCTCGCCGAGCGCTGGGCCGCCGTGCGGCTGCCGGACTTCCGCGCGCAGACCGACGAGCGGATCTGGATCCTGGGCGACGCTGCCGGCACGCCCTTGCCGAAGAGCGGCCATGTCGCGTTCAACGCCGGCATCGTGGTCGGCCAGGCCATCGAACGGCGGATCGACGGAGCACCCGAGCCGACGCCCGCTCCGACCGAGCTGCCGACCGGCATCTGCTTCGCGGCGATCGCCAGCGATCGCGCGATCAGGATCAACGTAGGTGCCAACTTCGTTCCGGGAGAGGCTCCCAAGCTCCGTTTCCAGGTCGATCCCACGCCCTCCCGCGAATCGAGCGAGGCCGCGGCTCGGTGGGCCCGCTCGATGTGGCAGAGCATGCTCGGCTGATCCCCTCACGAAGGGCCGCTCCTCGCGGCTCGGCAGAACGCGTTGGAGGGCCGGCCGAGACCCGAGACGGGGAGTGCGGCCGTGCAGCTCGGTACCCTGATCGCCAGCGAGCCCGACGAGGTCCTGGCCAGCCTCGGTACGTCGCCCGACGGTCTGGCACCCGAGGAAGCCGAGCGGCGGCTCGCGTGCTTCGGCGAGAACCGGACGGCCCGGACGCGACGCCCCTCTGCCCCTGCTCGCCTCGTGGCTTCCCTTACGCACGGCTTCGCGCTGCTCCTGTGGGTAGCCGCAGGCGTCGCGCTGGTCGTCCACTTCCGGGATCCGACGGCCGGCATGGGGACCTTGGCCACGGCGATCGTCGCGGTGATCCTCGTCAACGGGGTGTTCGCGTTCGCTCAGGAATACAGGGCCCAACGCATGCTCGCCGCCCTCGAGCGGCTATTGCCGGTCCGCTCGCGCGTGCTGCGCGGCGGGAAGGTCGAGCTCGTCGAGGTCGACCGCCTGGTCCCGGGCGACATCGTCCTGCTCTCTGCGGGAGATGCCGTGCCGGCCGATGCGCGTCTTCTGGAAGCCACCGGGCTTCGCGTCGATCTCGCCACGCTCACCGGGGAGGCGGAACCGAGGCCGCGTCACGCCCGTCCCGCGGAGCTCACTTCCGCGCTCGACGCGCCGAACCTCGTGCTCGCCGGAACCGCCGTACTGGCCGGCGAGGGGCGCGCCGTGGTCTTCGCGACGGGCGCGCACACCGAGTTCGGACGGATCGCCGCGCTGGCCCAGGCCGAGCCCGAGCCGCGCTCGCCGTTCCTGGTCGAGATCGGGCGGGTGAGCCGGTGGATCGCCACCCTGGCGCTCGCCTTGGGCGCCGTGTTCCTCGTGACGGGGCTCGCGGTGGGCCTCGGTCCGGCCGGGGCGGGCACGCTCGCACTGGGCATCATCGTCGCGAACGTGCCCGAGGGCCTGTTGCCGACGGTCACCCTGGCGCTCGCCATGGCCGCGCAGCGGCTCGCGCGGAAAGGGGTGCTGGTTCGGCACCTCCCGGCCATCCAGGCCCTGGGTGCGGCGAGCGTCGTCTTGACCGACAAGACGGGAACGCTCACGACCGGCCGGATGCGTGTCGGGTTCGTCGAGCCGGCCGGCGCGGCAGGCCCGGTCGAGCCGGAGGCGCTCGACCCGTCTGCGCCCATGGTCCGCCGCCTGCTCGAGGTCGCCGGATCCTGCAACGGGCTTCGAGAAGGGCCCGCCGGCCCGATCGGCGATCCGATGGAGCTCGCCCTTCGCGAGCTCGCGCTGCGCCACGGTGTCGCGGCCCTCCCGGCGGTTCACACCCTGCCCTTCGATACCGATCGCAAGCGCATGGGCACGGTGCACGTCGCGGGCGGACGCCGCTGGCTCTTCTGCAAGGGAGCGCCGGAGACGGTCATTCCCCGATGCGCACGCGTCGTCTCGACCGCGACGCCGCTCGACGACGCCGCACGGGCGGCCCTCCTGCGCCGTGCGGCGAGGCTCGCCGAAGGCGGCTTCCGGGTCCTCGCACTCGCTGCCCGGGCGCTCACGGGGGAAGACCAGCCGGAGGACGAGACCGACCTCGAGTTCCTGGGTCTCGTGGCGCTCGAAGACCCGCCACGAGCCGGTGTGGCCGAGGCGGTCGCGGCGGCGCGGGCGGCCGGCATTCGCACGATCATCGCCACCGGCGATCATCCGCTCACCGCGCTCGCACTCGCCCGCCGTATCGGCCTCGTGCGGGGTGAGCGACCTCGCGTGATCACGGGCGAGCGGCTGGCACGGCTCTCCGCCACCCAGCTCCAGCTGGCGCTCGACGCCGAGGAGATCCTGTTCGCCCGTCTGGCGGCCGACCAGAAGCTGCGCCTGGTCGAGGCGCTCCAGGCACGGGGCGAGACGGTGGCCGTCACCGGAGACGGGGTGAACGACGCACCCGCCCTGAGGCGCGCCGAGATCGGCGTCGCGATGGGACGCTCGGGCAGCGACGTCGCCCGCGAGGCGGCCGACTTGGTCCTGGTCGACGACGATTTCGTGGCCATCGTCGCGGCGATCGCCGAAGGGCGGACGGTGTTCGCCAACGTCCGCCGCTTCCTGGCCTACATCCTCACCTCCAACGTCCCGGAGCTCGTCCCGTTCCTGGCCTTCGCGCTGCTCGGGGTACCGCTGCCGCTCACCGTCCCACAGATCCTCGCGGTCGACCTCGGCACCGACCTCCTGCCGGCTCTGGCCCTCGGCGCCGAGCCGCCCGCGCCGGAGACGATGCTTCGCCCGCCGCGCCGCCGCGGCGAGCGCCTGATCGACCGCGCCCTGCTGCTGCGCGCCTATCTCTGGCTCGGCGCTTGGGAGACCCTGGCCGCGGCCGCCGCCTATACGAGCGTGCTCTCGAGCGGTGGGTGGAGCTTCGGGGTGCCGCTCGCGGCGGACGACCCCTTGTACCGGGCCGCCACGACCGCCACGCTCGTCGGCATCGTGCTCGCCCAGATGGCCAACCTCCTCGCCTGTCGGGACGAGCGGCACTCGGCTTTCCTTTCCGGCCGGCCGCGCAACCCCCTTCTCGTGCACGCTCTCGTGCTCGAGGCGGGGCTGATCCTCCTGATCGTTTACACGACGCCCGGCCGCGTGATCTTCGGTACCGAGCCGCTCGGCCCGCTTCCCTGGATCGTCGGTGCCGGCGGCGAGTTCGTCGCAGCGCTTCACCCGCGGGTCGGTG
>DAIOUO010000088.1:0-11001 GCA_036759485.1 Geminicoccaceae bacterium
GTCCCGTGGCCGTCGGCTTGCTCTTGACGGCCATCGCGGCCACGACGTGGATCGCCGTCCGGGTGATGCACGCCTTGCCGCTTTCGGCGGTCGGCGCGGCCGGTGGCCATTGAGGGGAGGGCAGGGGCGATGAGCGAGGACGTCCGGATCCTGGCGATTGCCGCCGCGGTGTGGGCGGTGCTCGCGTCGGCCTACGCGCTCGTGCCGGCCTTCCACATGCCCGGTGCGGCCCCGCTCTGGGGGACGGGGGCGCTCCTCTTCCTGGGCCTCGCGGTCGCCGCGGCCCGGGCCGAAAAGCGACCGCTCGGCTGAGGTCGCTGGCGCCGCGGCCCGGTCACCTGGTTGTCACGAAACCGCCTCCCTGCCATGGTCGGAGGCGGCGGCGCGTGGAACGCGCGTCCCACGGACGGGGAGTCGAGGATGCTGAGGAGGCACGGATTGCTCGCGGGCGCCGCGGCGTTGACCGTGGTGCTCACGGCCGGGGCGGCCGAGGCCAAGATCGAGATCCAGTGGTGGCACGCGATGAGCGGTCCGCTGGGCGAGAAGGTCGCCAAGCTCGCCGCCGACTTCAACGCGAGCCAGGGGGACTACGAGGTCAAGGCGGTCTACAAGGGCTCCTACGCCGAGACGATGACGGGCGCGATCGCCGCCTTCCGCGCCAAGCAGCACCCCCACATCGTCCAGGTCTTCGAGGTCGGCACCGCGACGATGATGGCGGCGAAGGGTGCCGTCTATCCGATCTATCAGCTCATGGCCGAGGCGGGCGAGCCGTTCGACCCGAAGAGCTATCTGCCGGCCGTGGTCGGTTACTACACGACCACCAAGGGCGAGATGCTGTCCTTTCCGTTCAACAGCTCGACGCCCGTGATGTACTACAACAAGACGGCGTTCGAGAAAGCGGGGCTCGATCCGACGAAGCCGCCCGCCACCTGGCCCGAGGTCGAGGCGGCGGCCAAGAAGTTGCAGGCCGCGGGCTATCCTTGCGGTTTCACCACACAGTGGCCGTCCTGGATCCAGATCGAGAACTTCTCGGCCTGGCACAACCAGCCGCTGGGTACGCTCGAGAACGGCTTCGGCGGGCTCGCCACCGAGCTCGTCATCAACAAGACCAAGGCCGTCGACCACGTCAAGGCGCTGGGCGAGTGGCAGAAGAGCAAGATCTTCGACTACGGCGGCCGGCGTGGTGACGCGGATCCGAAGTTCTTCAACCAGCAGTGCCCGATCTTCTTCGCGAGCTCGGCGGCCTACGCCGCGGTCAAGGCCAACGCCAAGGACTTCGCCTGGGGCATCGGCATGCTGCCCTACTGGCCGAACGTCGAGGGCGCGCCGCAGAACTCGATCATCGGCGGGGCCTCGCTCTGGGTGCTCAAGGGCCACAAGCCCGAGGAGTACAAGGGCGTGGCCAAGTTCTTCTCCTATCTCTCCTCGCCCGAGGTCCAGGCCTGGTGGCACCAGGAGACCGGCTACCTGCCGATCACCCCGGCCGCTTACGAGCTCACCAAGAAGTCGGGCTTCTACGAGAAGAACCCCGGCACCGACACCTCGATCCGGCAGATGACCAACAAGCCGCCGACGGCCAACTCCAAGGGCCTGCGCTTCGGTAACTTCGTCCAGATCCGCGACATCATCGAGGAGGAGCTCGAGGCGGTCTTCCAGGGCAAGAAGGGAGCTCAAGAAGCTCTCGATTCGGCGGTCAAGCGCGGCAACGAGCTGCTCCGGCAGTTCGAGAAGGCCAACAGCTGAGGACCAGGGGCCGCGGCCCGAAGGTCGCGGCCCCCGCTGCGGATGCACAAGCGGGTCACCTTCCGCGAGCGTTGGCTGGCGCTTCTCCTGCTCGCCCCGCAGCTCGCGATCACCTTGATGTTCTTCATCTGGCCGGCGGGGCGGGCGCTCTGGCAGTCGGTCCTGCTCGAGGACCCGTTCGGGCTCTCCACCCGCTTCGTCTGGTTCGACAACTTCGCTCGCCTGTTCGCGGACGAGCTCTACCTCAACGCGCTGCGGGTGACCTTCGTCTTCAGTGCGGCGGTCGCCGTGAGCGGCATCGCCCTCGCTCTCCTGCTCGCGGTGATGGCCGACCACGTGGTGAAAGGGGCCGCGGTCTACAAGACGTTGTTGATCTGGCCTTACGCGGTCGCCCCGGCGGTGGCGGGCCTGCTCTGGTTCTTCATGTTCCATCCGACGGTCGGGATCCTCGCTTGGCTCTTGCGGCGGGCCGGGATCGAGTGGAACCACCAGCTCGACGGCGGGCAGGCCCTCCTGCTCGTGATCGTGGCGGCGACCTGGAAGCAGATCTCCTACAATTTTCTTTTCTTCCTCGCCGGACTTCAATCGATCCCCCGTTCCTTGGTCGAGGCCGCCGCGATCGACGGCGCCTCGCCGGGCCAGCGCTTCTGGAAGATCGTTTTCCCGCTGCTGTCGCCTACGACGTTCTTCCTGATCGTGGTCAACGTGGTCTACGCCTTCTTCGACACGTTCGGGATCGTGCACGCGGTGACCGAGGGCGGCCCCGGGCAGGACACCACGATCCTGGTGTACAAGGTCTTCAAGGACGGCTTCATCGCCCTCGACCTGGGCGGCTCGGCGGCGCAGTCGGTGATCCTGCTCCTGATCGTGAGCGTGCTCACCGTTTTCCAGTTCCGCTTCGTCGAGCGCCGCGTGCAGTACGCCTGATGGTCGAGCGGCGACCGATCTTCGACGCGATCGCGCATCTGACGCTGATCCTGGGCGTCGCGGTGGTCGCCCTGCCGATCTGGATCGTGCTCGTGACCTCCACCCAGCGGATGGAGGACGTGCTGAGCGCACCGATCCCCATGTGGTTCGGCGATCGTGCGTTCGAGAACTACGCCGCGGTCCTGGGCGTGGGCGTGCAGGGCTCGCACACCGGCCCGGTCGCACGGATGATGCTCAATTCGCTCGTCATGGCGCTCGCCATCGCGATCGGCAAGATCACCATCTCGCTGCTCTCGGCCTTCGCCATCGTCTACTTCCGCTTCCCCGGGCGGATGCTGGCCTTCTGGACGATCTTCCTCACCCTCATGTTGCCGGTCGAGGTCCGCATCCTGCCGACCTTCGAGGTCGTGGCCAATCTCGGCCTCCTCAACTCCTATCTCGGGCTCACGGTGCCGCTGATCGCCTCGGCCACTGCGACCTTCCTCTTCCGGCAGTTCTTCTTGACCGTGCCCGAGGAGTTCACCGAGGCGGCGCGCGTCGACGGCGCCGGACCCTTGCGCTTCCTCTGGTCGATCCTCATCCCGCTGTCGCGCACGAACATCGCGGCCCTCTTCGTCATCCTCTTCATCTACGGCTGGAACCAGTATCTCTGGCCGCTGCTGGTGACCACCGACGAGCGCTACCAGACGATCGTCATGACCATGCAGCGCCTCGTGGAGGCGACCGACGCGGCGCCCGAGTTCCACCACGTGGCGGCGGTCGCCATGCTCGCCATGCTGCCGCCGGTGCTGGTCGTGATCCTCATGCAGCGCTGGTTCGTGAAGGGTCTGACCGATACCGAGAAGTGAGCCCGGGTGCATCCCGAGGCGGTTCTCTCGGGTGGCGGCTTGCGCCGGCTCGTTAACCCTTCCACAAGGAGAACCGTGCGACGGGTGGGCCAGGTTCGGCCCACGGGAGGTGTTGCCATCGTCCGGAGCGCTGCGCTCGCGGCCTCGCGCCCGCTGCCCCTTCCGCTCTTCGCGGGTCCGGCCCTGCTGTTCGCACTGGTGCTCCACGCGACGGCGCCGGCGCCGCGCCCGGCGGGCATCGAGTTGCCGCTCGAGCCCGTGACGGCTGCACCCCGGCCCGGGCTCGCCCGGCTGCTCGCCGTCCTTCTACCGGCCCCGCGCCGATCGACCGCGATCGAGCCGGCCGCCGCCGGGCCCGCCGCGGAGGCCGAGCCGAGCGAGGCTTCACCGGCGGCGACCGTGCCGCCGCCCGCGGCTCTCCTCGCCGGCGAGCTCGAGCCCGGCTCGGCCCGGCCGCTGGACGGACTGCCGCTCCTCCAGCCGCTCGCGACGTTCGAGGTGGCGAGTCCGTTCGGGCCGCGGCCGAGCCCCTTCACCGGCCTGCCGAGCCGGCACGAGGGGATCGATCTGCGGGCTCCGCCGGGCAGCCTCGTGCGGGCCGCGGGCTCCGGGCGGGTGGTCAAGGCCGGCACGGACGGACCGTTCGGCCTCCTGGTCGAGATCGACCATGGCGGCGGCCTGACCACGCGCTACGCCCATCTCTCGCGGATCCTGGTCCGGCAGGGCGAGCGGGTGGCGCGCGGCCGGCCGATCGGGCGCGTCGGCAGCAGCGGGCGGAGCACCGGCCCGCATCTCCACTACGAGCTCAGGGTCGCGGGCGAGCCCGTGGATCCGCTCCGCCTGCTCGAGGCCGGCCGGCTCCTGGCATCGGCCCGCGGCGAGCCCGGCGGAGGGCTTGACGACCATCGGCACCAGGCATATGGTCCTATCGGCCTCGGCGGCGAGGCGGAGTCCCCGTTGTGATCCCCGAACTCGACGCGGACCTCGTGCTGCTCCTGGGCGGCCTCGCGCTCGGCCTCGCCTTCGGCGCGCTCGTCCAGGCTCGCCATTTCTGCATCATGGGCGCGATCGCCGATCTCGTCCTGTTCGCGAGCGCGCGGCGGCTTCGGGTCTGGCTGCTCGCGATCGCGACCGCACTCTTCGGCACCCAGCTCGCCGCCGCCGGGGGCCTCGTGCCGCTCGCCGAGAGCGGCCATCTCGCCCCGACCCTCGCCTTCGGCCCGGCGCTGCTGGGCGGTGTGATGTTCGGCTTCGGGATGGTACTCACCGGCGGCTGCGCCAGCCGCTCCTTGGTCCGCGCCGCCGCCGGCGGCCTCAAGTCGCTCGTGGTGCTCGTCGTGATGGGGCTCGCCGCCTGGACCGCCCAGCTCGGCGCGCTCGCCCCGGCGCACCGGGCCCTGCGCGAGTTCGCGAGCCTGCCGCTCGGCGACGGGGCGGAGGCCCAGGCGCTCTGGCGGCCGCTCGCGGCCCTCGGCCTCGAGCCGGAGGCGGCACGGCTGCTCGTCACGCTGCTCGCGGCCGGAGCGCTCTTCGCCTTCGCCATCGGGGATCCGCGGTTGCGGCGGGCGCCGGCGGATCTCCTGACCGGAGCCTCCCTGGGTCTGCTCGTGGTGCTGGGCTGGCTCCTGACGGGCCTGCTCGCCGCCGACCCGTTCGAGCCCGCCGCACCCGCCTCGCTCAGCTACGTCGCGCCCGTGGCCCAGGCCCTCATGCTCGTGACCACGGGCGCGGGCGATGCCGTGCTCGGCCCGGCCCTCGTGCTCGGCACGCTCGTCGGTGCCGCGGGCACGGCGCCCTTCGCCGGCGGCTTTCGCCTCGAGGGCTTCGCCTCGGGCGGCGAGCTCGCCCGGCATCTCCTCGGCGCCGTTCTGATGGGCGTCGGCGGGGTCGTGGCGATGGGCTGCACGGTCGGCCAGGGCCTGACCGGCCTCTCGACACTGGGTGCGACCTCGCTCCTCGCCACGCTTTCGATCGTCGCCGGGGCCGCCTGGGCGCTCCGCTGGCTCGAGAGCGGCCGGCTGTTGCCGCGGTTTTCCGGGCTGCGCCGGCTCCTTCCGGGTACGACCGGCGGCGGACGCGGGTCGGCGGCGAGTGCGACCCCCTGGCGCGAGCCGACACCCGGCGATATCAGATGAGCGCGGCGCGGACGGGCGGGGTCGCGCCGATCGTCGCCAAGAGCGACGGGGAGGGGAGATGGACCTCGCGAAGCTGCAGGTGAGCGCCAAGAGCGCGAGCGCCCTGCTCAAGGCGCTCGGCAACGAGCACCGCTTGATGATCCTCTGCCGACTCGTCGACCAGGAGCGCTCGGTCGGCGAGCTCGTGCGGGCCGTGGGTCTGAGCCAGTCGGCGCTCTCGCAGCACCTCGCCCGGCTGCGCCGCGACGGCATCGTGCGCACCCGGCGCGAGGCCCAGACGATCTGGTACACGATCGCCTCGCCCGAGGCCCGCGAGGTGCTGGCCACACTCTACGAGCTCTATTGCGGCACGCCCCCCGCACGGGAGGAGTCTTCCGCGAAGACCGGCGACGGATCGGTGCGGGCGGAGGTCTGCGCCTGAACGGCCGCTGCGCGCCTCGGACGGCGCGGGCGGGCGGCGCGTTCGGCCGCCTGGGGTCGCTCCTGCCGCTGTTCTTCCTCTGCCTTCTGCCGTCCGCCCGCCCGGCGCTCGCGGTCGGGCTCGTGGCCGATCTCTCGCACCGGCTGATCGCCATCACGACCGCCTTCGCCGGCACCGAGGTGCTGCTGTTCGGCGCCCTCGAGCAGCCCGGCAGCGAGGTCGTCGTGGTCGTCAAGGGGCCACCCGGGGAACAGGTGGTGCGTCGCAAGAGCCGGGTGGGGCCGATCTGGCTCAACACCCGCGAGGTCGCCTTCAAGGGCACGCCCGCCTATCTGGCGCTCGCCGCGAGCCGGCCGCTCGAGCAGCTCGTACCGCCCGCCGAGCGGGCCCGCTACCAGCTCGGTTTCGAGCATCTGCCCCTGGAGCCGATCGGGGCCGCCGGGTTGAGCGAACGCGAGCTCGCCGAGTTCCGCGCGGCACTCGTCCGCAACAAATCGCGGCAGGGCCTCTGGGCGGCCGATCTCGGCAAGGTCAGCTTCCTCGGCGACCGGCTGTTCCGCACGACCCTCGCCTTCCCGGCCAACGTGCCGCCCGGCACCTACCAGGTACAGGTACTCGAGGTGCGCGACGGGGTGGTGACGAGTGCTCAATCGAGCGCACTCGCCATCTCCAAGGTCGGGCTCGAGGCGAACCTCTACAATTTCGCGCGCCAGCAGCCCGCCCTCTACGGCCTCGCGGCGATCGTGATCGCGGTCGCCGCCGGCTGGGGGGCGAGTCTCGTCTTCGAGCGACGTTGATGGTCGCGATCCCGGCCGGCGGCATGGACGAGGAGCCCGCGACGGCGCGGCGGGGGAGCGCCGAGGAGCCGCAGGAGCGGGTCTTCCTCGTGCTCGTCGACGACAGCGAGGAGATGGCCAATGCGCTCCGCTTCGCCTGTCGGCGGGCGCAGCACACCCACGGGCGGGTG
Organism: Geminicoccaceae bacterium; assembly: GCA_036759485.1. Taxonomy (GTDB): domain Bacteria; phylum Pseudomonadota; class Alphaproteobacteria; order Geminicoccales; family Geminicoccaceae; genus JANXAZ01. Next base: position 7,042 of record DAIOUO010000088.1, read on the forward strand.
GCGCTCCTCTACGTGATCGAGCCGGTCGAGTTCCAGCACTGGCTCGGGGTCGGTCGGATCATGGAGGAGGACGCCCGGGCCGCCGCCGAGCAGCGCCTGCAAGCGCTCGCAAACCGGGTGTTCGAGCAGACCGGGACCATGCCGGCGGTCCATATCCGCGAGGGCTCGCGCGCCGAGGAACTGGTCAAGCTCGTCAACGAGGACCGCTCGATTTCGCTCGTCGTCCTGGCCACGGCCTCGGGCTCGAGCAATCCCGGGCCGGTGGTCTCCTACCTGCTCGCCAATCTCCGGCGGCTGCCGATCCCGGTCACCCTCGTGCCGGGAGAGCTCACCCCCGAGCAGATCGACCGGGTCACCTGAAGGCCGGCGCGCGCCGGCCGGGCTCAGCTCTCCTGGCCGTCGAGGCTCAGGAGCGGGACGTAGAGGTCGGGCCGTCGATCGCGGAACAGGCCCCAGGCGGCGCGGGCGAGCGCCAGCCGGTCGAGATCGTACTGCGCGAGCACGAGGCCCTCCTCGCCGGGACCGCGCTGGTCGAGGATCGCACCGGTGCCGTCGGTGGCGAAGGAGCCGCCGTAGAAGGTGATGCTGCAGCTGCGGCCTACCTCGGTGCCGATCCGGTTGGCGGCCACCACCGGCACCATGTTGGCGGCGGCGTGGCCCTGCATGACGCGTTGCCAGTGACCGCGGCTGTCGAGCGCGGGGTCCTGCGGCTCCGAGCCGATCGCGGTCGGGTAGAGCAGCAGCTCCGCACCCATCAGCACCATGATCCGCGCCGCTTCCGGGAACCACTGGTCCCAACAGATGCCGACCCCGACGGTGCCGACCCGGGTCTGCCAGACGCGGAACCCCGTGTCTCCGGGGGTGAAGTAGAACTTCTCCTGGTAGCCCGGCCCGTCCGGGATGTGGCTCTTGCGGTAGACGCCGAGCACCCGCCCGTCGGCGTCGATCATGGCGAGCGCGTTGAAATGCGCCTGGTTGGCGCGCTCGAAGAAGCTCACCGGCAGGACCACGCCGAGCTCGGCCGCGAGCCGGCTCATGCGGGCGAGGAGCGGGTGCCCTTCGACCGGGGCCGCGAGCGCGAAATAGGACGGGTCCTGGTCCTTGCAGAAATAGGGGACGGTGAAGAGCTCGGGCAGCAGCACGAGACGGGCGCCCCTGCCCGCCGCCTCGCGCACCATCGCTTCCGCGCGCGCCACGTTGGCGTCGCGCTCCGGGCCGACCGCGAGCTGGACGCCGGCCACCGTGATCCGCCGCATCGGCCCCCGCCCTCCACGATCGCACCCGCCGGATGCCGTACCCATTGCTCGCCTGTCAGGCGCAAAACCGCGCCACGGTCAAGCCTCGGGCTTGCGGGCGAGGCCCAGATAGGTCCAGGCGAGCAAGCGCGGCCCCGGCATCAGCCGGCCGGTTGCGAGCCGCTCGATTCGAAAGCCTCCCGCCTCGAGGGCGGCGGCGACCGGCCGATCCAGGTGGCAGCCGCCCGAAAACCGCCGCCAGAGCGGGGTGAGCCGGTGCTGCCAGCGCGCCACCGCCGGATCCGGGCAGAGCCCGTGCTCGACGAACCACCAGGGGGCGCCGGGCGCGAGCACGCGGCGGACCTCGGCGAGCGCCCGCGGCAGGTCGGGGATCGAGCAGAGGCACCAGGTCGAAACCGCGCCGTCCAGGCTCGAATCGGGGAAGGGCAGGGCCTCGGCGGAAGCGGCGAGCAGGCGCACGGGTGCGCGGGCGAAGGCGGCCCGGCGGCGGGCGCGGGCGAGATGGCCGCGATCGGGGTCGATCGCCAGGACCTCGGCCCCCGGGCCGTAGAGAGGCAGGTTGCGTCCGGTGCCGACGCCGAGTTCGAGGACGCGCCCACGGACATCGGCGAGCGTGCGTGCGCGGAGGCGACCCAGCGCCGGATGGCCCATGACGAGGTCGAGAAGGAGGGTGGCGAGGCGGCTCAAGCGGGCTCTCCGGGCGCAGCCGCCGGCGGCCGATGCCGGCGGCCACCGACGTGCTATATTCTCGTCCGTCCGGGGGCGCCGCGGAACCGGTCCCGGCGCCGCCCGGGTAGGGAAGGTACGCCATGGCGCGGATCCTCGCGCGCCGACCCGTGCTGGGCGGGATCGGCGCAGTTTCCGGGCTCGGGCTCCTCACCTTCGCGCCGCGGCGAGCGGCCCGTGCCGGGCCGCGCGAGACGGCCCGGGCGGTCGTGGGGTTGCGTACCGAGGCCGACCCCGAGGCCAGGAGCGCGGAGACGCTCGGCCGCGAACGCGTAGGCTCGGGCGTTCTGATCGACGCCGCCGGGCTCGTTCTCACGATCGGCTACCTGATCCTCGAGGCGAGTGGCGTGGAGATCCACGGCGAGAGCCGGGTGGTCCCGGGCGAGGTGGTGGCCTATGACGGGGTGTCCGGCTTCGGCCTGGTGCGTGCGCTCGGCCCTCTCGGCCAGGCGCCGGCGCCGCTCGGCCGCTCCCGCGATCTGGCGATCGGCAGCCCGCTCTTCGTGCTGAGCCGGGCGGGTGGGCTCGACGGGCGCCCGGTCACCCTCGTCGACCGGCGCGAGTTCGCGGGCTATTGGGAGTATCTGCTCGACGAGGCGCTGTTCACGAGCCCGGCCTTCGAGACCTTCGGCGGTGCGGTGTTGATCGACGCCAGCGGTGCCGTGGTCGGGATGGGCTCGCTCTTCGTGGCCGATGCGGCCGGCAAGGGCGTACGGTCGCCGGGCAACATGTTCGTGCCGATCGACCTCTTGGGCCCGATCCTGGGCGACCTGCTCGCCTATGGCCGTCGTCAGGAGCCGGCCAGGCCCTGGCTCGGGCTCACGCTGCGGGAGGAGAACGGGGCCGTGCGGGTCCTGCGCGTCGCCGAAGACGGGCCGGCGGCGCGCGCCGGTGTGCGGCCCGGCGAGCTCGTCCTCGCGCTCGCGGGCGAGCGGGTGAGCTCGCTCGCCGCCTTCTACCGCAAGCTCTGGGGTCTGGGGCCGGCCGGGGTCGCCGTGCCGCTCGAGCTGCACGGTGCCGACTCGATCCGTCGGGTCACGGTGAACTCGATCGACCGGGACCGCTGGCTGCGCTGGCGGCGGACCTTCTGAGCGGCCGGCGGACCGGCTTTGACAGACGGCGCCGGCCGGGCGAGAAAGGCAAGTCGGGGTCGACGACGGGGATCGACGATGCTCAGAACCATGCTCTGCTCGGCGGCGTTGCTCCTGGCGGCGGTCGAGGTGCGGGCGCAGCCGATCGACCCGAAGCTGGAGACCACCCGGGCGCTTCTGGAGCTGTGCGGGACCGAGCCGGGCACGCCACGCTACAATGCGCGGATCAGCTATTGCGAAGGCTTCATCGCCGGCACGGGCCTGCTCTACGAGAAGCTGGTCGACGCCGGGGCGATCCGACCCTGGGCCTGTGCTCCCTCTGCTCCGAGCGCGGAGCAGATCCGCACGGCGTTCGTAACGTGGGCGAAAGCCAATCCGCGTTATCTCGACGAGCCGCCGGTCGACGGGTTCTGGCGGGCGATGGCCGCCACCTGGCCCTGCCCCGAGCAGCCCGCGAAGGCCGGCAGCGCCCGCAAGAAGCCTTGAACCGGGAGAGACCGATGACGATTCGTTCGAAGCTGGCCGCGACCGCCGCCGCCCTCGTGGCGCTGGCGGCCCTCACGGGATGCGAGGTCAATCAAAAGACCGGCGAGCGGACCTTGACCGGGGCCGCGGTCGGCGCGGCGGGCGGTGCCGCGGTGGGGCTCATCACCGGCGGATTCGTCGCCAAGACGCTGACCGGTGCCGCGGCCGGTGCGGCGGGCGGCTTCGTCTACGACCAGATCCAGAAGAACAAGTAGCATTCGACGGCTCGGCACCGGGACCGGCCGGTCCCGTTCCGGGGCCGCGCCGGCTTGCGGGCTCCGGCACGATCGTTGTTTGATCCCGGCGCGGCGCGCGGTGGCGCGCGCGAACCGAACGGGAGGACCAGGGCCGTGAGCGAAAAC
>DAIOUO010000089.1:0-10944 GCA_036759485.1 Geminicoccaceae bacterium
GGTGAGCTTCGCGCACGGCTCGCATCGCGTGCTCGAGCGGGCGAGCCTCGTCGTTCCGGCCGGCTCGCTCACCGTGCTGACCGGCCCCTCGGGTGCCGGCAAGACCACCGTGGTCGATCTCATCCTCGGCCTCCACCGCCCGGATGCGGGGCGGATCACGATCGACGGCGTCGATCTGGCCGAGATCGACCTCCTCTCCTGGCGGCGGCTGGTCGGCTACGTGCCGCAGGAGACGGTGCTCTTCCACGACACGATCCGCGCCAATCTCACCCTCGGCGACGACGGCCTCGACGACGCCGCCATCGAGGCGGCGCTCCGGACCGCCGAAGCCTGGGACTTCGTTGCCGCCCTGCCCGAAGGGCTCGAGACGGTGGTGGGCGAGCGCGGCGCCCGGCTCTCGGGCGGCCAGCGCCAGCGCATCGCACTCGCCCGGGCGCTGCTCGGCTCGCCCAAGCTGCTCGTCCTCGACGAGGTCACGAGCGCCCTCGACCCGACCACCGCCCAGGAGATCACCCGCAACGTCCGTCGCCTCGCCGACCGCACGACCGTGCTCGCCGTGACCCACCGGCCGGAGCTGCTCGAGGTCGCCGATCGCATCTGGCACGTGGAGGGCGGCACCGTGGTGCCGGTCGCCCCCGGCCGCGCCGCGGCGCCGCGACCAGCGGTCGAGTTGACGACCGGTGCCCCCGGAGCCTAGCTCCGACCGGCTCGACCTTTCGGCGGAGGAAGCGTTATGGACGCGAGCCCGGCCCGCACCTGGCCCTATTTCCGCGAGCAGCCGGAATGTGTCCTGCTGCCGCCGCGGCCGGGTGTGACGCCGAGTCCGAAGCCCCCGGTCCGCATCTTCCTGGGCACCGAGCCCGCCCAGTACCGGGCCGAGCGGATCTTCTTCTGGTCGATCGAGAAGCACCGCGACCCCGCGCGGACTTACGAGATCTACCGGATGAGCGATCTGTCTGGTTTCGACCGGAGAGGCTGGCGGACCGGCTTCACCAAGTACCGCTTCGCGATCCCGGAGCTCGCGGGTGGTGTGGGCCGGGCAATCTACAACGACGTCGACCAGATCTACCTGGCGGATCCGGCCGAGCTCTTCGATCTCGAGATGGGCGAGCACGGCTATCTCGCGATCTCGCCCGAAGAGACCTCGGTCATGCTGATCGACTGCGCCAAGATGCTGCCGCTCTGGAACCGGGCCGCCGCCGCCCGCGAGGGCAAGCACGCGCTCATCAAGAAGCCGGCCGCCACCCCCGGCCTCTGGGGCCCCTGTGACCCGCACTGGAACGCCCGCGACCAGGAATATGTCGAGGGCCGCACCAAGTGCCTGCACTACACGGCCCTGCACCAGCAGCCCTGGGAACCCTTCCCGGACGACTATTCCTACCACCCGAACCCCCTCGCCTACATCTGGCACGACCTCGAGCGCGAAGCCGATGCCGCGGGCTATCAGATCTTCGGGCCCGATCGGCCCTCACCGACCCTCCGCGAGCTCGCCTTCGCGAACGAGCCGCTGCCGCCGGTCGAACCCGCCCGGCTGACCGAGGCCGACCGCCGCCTGCTCGCCGACACGGGGGCCCGCCGGCTGTTGGTGGTGGGCTTCGGCGGGGTGCCGAGCCTCGAGGCCGTGCCGGACGATCTCGCGGCCGTGGCCGTCGACCTCGCCCGCGACCCGCATCTGCAAAGCGCCGGTCCGGTCGACGCGGTCCTCGCTTGGGACCTGCTCGACCGGCTGCCGCCGGCCGACATCGCCTGGGTGCTGGACGGGCTCTTCGCCCACGCCGGCAAAGCCGTGCTCGTGCGGGTGCGGGCGCGCGCTGCCCACGGCCTCGCGAGCCCCGAATGGTGGCGGCGGCGGATCGCCGAGGCGGCCGGCCGGCGGCCCGGCCCCTCCTGGCGGCTCGAGGTGGCCCCCGACCCGCGGTTCGCCTCGAGCGGAGCGCGCGCCTTCACCTGCCGACGCACCGCCGATCCCGGCCAGCCCAAGGTTTGGGCGCTCACCACGGGCGACCCGGTCTACGACCGCCAGGTCGAGGAGCTCGCACGTGCCCTGGGCTGGCCCTGGGAGAGCCGCCGGCTCGTGCTCAACGGCCGCCGTCGCCTGCCCAATCTCATCCTGGGCGCCTCGCTCGCGAGCGTCGACCGGGCCGCGAGCGATCCCCTGAGCCCGCCCTGGCCCGACCTCGTGCTCGCTTCCGGTCGCAAGAGCGTGCCGGCCGCACTCTGGATCCGGCGGGCCTCGGGCGGCCGCACCCGGCTCGTCCAGATCGGCCGGCCACGCGCGCCCTTCGAGCTGTTCGACCTGGTCGTCGCCACCCCGCAGGCCAGGTTGCCGCTGCGGGACAACGTCCTGCCCGTGGCCGCCCCGCTCGCCGGCCTCGAACCGGCCCGGGTCGAGGCAGCGCGCATCGCCTGGGGCGAGCGGCTCGGCGGCCTGCCGCGGCCGTGGACGGCTCTGATCGTCGGCCGCGGCCGGGACGGCTATCGGGTCACGGCCGCGGCCCTCGCCCGGGCCGGAACGCTGCTCGCCGAGGAGCTACGCACGGGCGGCGGCGCCCTTCTCGTCCACCTCGACCGCAAAACCCCCGAGCCCGCGGCGGCGGCGCTTCGCGCGGCCCTCGCGGGCCTGCCGAAGGTCGAGGTGCGGGCGGGCACCGCCGAGGATCCGGATGCCCGAGCGGCCTTCCTCGCTCTCGCCGACCGGGTGGTGGTGACCGCCGACGAGCTCACGAGCCTCGCCGAGGCCTGCCTCGCCGGCAAACCGACCCGCTTGCTCGACCTGCCGCGCTGGTACGACCGTGTGCCGCTCGGCCCGCAGCTGGTCCGCTTCGGCCGGCTGCTCGTGGGTGGTGGGACGACCTATCGCGGGACCCCGCACCAGCAGCACGCGCTCGGCCGGCTCGCGGACCATCTCGCCACCCGCGGCCTCCTCAACCTGCCACGCGATCCGGCCCAGCTGCACCGAGCGCTCGTCGCCCGCGGGCTCGTGGCCAGGCTCGGGGAAGCAGCGGAGCCGATGGCTCGGCCCAAGCCGCTCGACGATCTGGCCCGTGTGGCCGAGCGGGTCCGCCGTCTCATGAGCGAGCAGCCGAGCGCCGCCTGAGGGAGGCGCTCGGCGGTGTGCACGGCCGGGGGCGGAGGCTCGGGGGCGAGAGAGCCCGGCGAGGTCGCACCGACTTGTCGCCCGGAGCGCGGCGGCTTACCTGCTGGCGGGCCGGTCGCGCGGACGCGGTCGGCGCGCGGTGAGACGGACGGGACGGATCGATGGCGATTTCCTGGCGACCCTGGGTCAGCCGCCGCTACCAACTCGACAAGATGACGCTCGGCGAGCTCGTCGTCGCCTATCTCACCCATTACTCGATCCTGGTCTATTTCGCCACGGCGGCGGTCTCGACCCTGCTCGCGGTCCGGCTCGCCGAGGGTTGGCTCGGCCCGCTGCTCGCGGTCGCCGTCACGATCCTCGTCTACCCGGCCGCCGAATATCTCCTGCATCGCTTCGTCCTGCACGGCCGTTTCCTCTACAAGTCGCCCCTCACCGCGCGGGTGTGGAAGCGGATTCATTACGACCACCACGCCGACCCGCACGATCTCGCCGTGCTGTTCGGCGCGCTCTACACGACCTTGCCGACGATCGCGCTCGTGGCGCTGCCGCTCGGCTGGCTCGTGGGCGGCTCTTCGGGTGCCTTCGCCGCCTTCGCCACCGCACTCCTGCTCTTCGCCGGCTACGAGTTCTGCCACTGTGTCCAGCACCTGCCGTTCACGCCCAAGAACCGCTGGCTGCGGGAGATCAAGCGGCGCCATCTCGCGCACCATTTCCACAACGAGCAGGGCAATTTCGGGATCACGAGTGGGCTCTGGGACCGGATCCTGGGCACGCTCTACGAGCATCCTCGCGAGGTGCCGCGCAGCCCCACCACCTTCAACCTCGGCTACACGGCCGAGGAGCGCGAGCGTTATCCCTGGGTGGCCGAGGCGTCGCCGAGCGAGGCCGAGCTCGCCGCCCGCCGCACCCGCCGCGCGGCCTGAGCGGGCGCCCGTGGCGCGGATCGAGGTCGAGCGGGTCGAGGGGCGTCGCGGCCTCGCCCGCTTCCTCGCCGTCCCCGACCCGATCTACCGGGACGATCCTCGTTGGGTGAAGCCGCTCGACCTCGAGCGGCGGCAGCATCTCGATCCGGCCAAGAATCCGTTCCTCCGTCGCATCGAGATCGCCTTCTTCGTAGCGCGGAGGGACGGGCGCGACGTCGGGCGGATCACGGCCCAAGTGAACCGGGCCCATCTCGAGCGCTACCGGGACGCCACCGGCCATTTCGGCTTCCTCGAGGGCGAGGACGATCCCGAGGTCTTCGAAGCCCTCGCCGGGACCGCCGAGCGCTGGCTCGCGGAGCGCGGCATGCGCAGGGTGGCAGGCCCCTTCGACCCCTCGATCAACGATTCCTGCGGCCTCCTGGTCGAAGGTTTCGAGACGCCCCCGAGCATGATGATGGGGCACCACCGGCCCTGGTACGGCCGGCGCCTCGAGGAGCTCGGCTACCGCAAGGCCAAGGACCTCCTCTGCTACTGGTTCGACGTGCGGGCTCCCCTGCCGCGGGCGGCCGAGGCGGCCATGGTGCGGGCCGCGCGTTTCGCCAAGATCCGCACTCGGCCGCTCGACATGCGGCGCTACGAGGACGAGATCCGGACGATCTGCGCGATCTTCAACGACGCCTGGTCGGACAATTGGGGCTTCCTCCCCTTCGACGAGGAAGAAGCACTCCATCTGGCCCGCTCGATCCGGCCGCTCGTCGGCGCTCGGGACTTCGTCTTGGCCGAGCTCGAGGGCGAGCCCGCGGCGATGCTCGTCGTGCTCCCGAACCTCAATCTCGCGATCCGCGATCTGGGCGGCAGACTCCTGCCTCTGGGCTGGCTCAAGCTCCTCTGGCGGCTGCGCGTTCGAGGCGTCCCGGAATGGCGGATGCCGCTCATGGGCGTGCGCAAGGCCTATCAGAACGGGCCACTGGGTGCCGCCCTCGCCCTTTCCGCGATCGCCGAGATCAAGCGGGTCCACACTCCGCGCGGGACGCGCGGTGCGGAGCTGTCCTGGGTGCTCGAAGACAATCGTCGGGTGCGGACCATCATCGAGCTGTGCGGCGCGCGACCCTACAAGACCTATCGGATCTACGAGAAGGAGCTCGCGTGAGGCCGGCGGTCCAGCTTCGCGCCGTGGTGCTCGCCGGTGCCCGGCCGGGCGAGGTCGACCCGGTCGCGCGGGCCGCGGGCGTCCGCTCGAAATGCCTGGCTCCGGTCGCCGGACGGGCGATGGTCGAGCGGGTGGTGGAGGCGCTCGCCGGCCTGCCCGACCTCCATCGAATCCTCCTCCTGGCCGATCCGTCGGCCGATCTCGAGCGACTAGCCGCGATCGCCCGGGAACTCGCGGCCGGGCGCCTCGCGCTTCGGACCCCCGAGACGAGCCTTTCGGCGAGCGTGGCGGCGGCCCTCGCAGAAGCGGGCGAGGAGCCGCTCCTCGTCACCACGGCCGACCATCCCCTGCTCGACCGGCCGATCCTCGAGGCGTTCCTCGACCCCGCGCTTTCGAGCGGCGCCGCGGTCGTGGTCGGCCTCGCCCCCGAGGCCGCCGTCCGTGTCACCGCACCCTCCACCCGGCGGACCTGGTGGCGCTTCCGCGACGGGCGCTTCTCGGGCGCCAACCTGTTCCTCCTGCGCGGGGCGGCGGCGCGGCCGGCGCTCGCCTTCTGGCGGCGGGTCGAGGCCGAACGCAAGCGCCCCTGGCGAATCGTTCGTCTCATGGGGTTCGCGAACCTCCTGCTCTACCTCACGGGCCGACTCACCCTCGAGCAGGCGATGGCGCGCGCGTCCCGTATGCTCGGCTGTCCGGTGACGGCCGTGTCGATTCCGATCGGTGCAGCCGCGATCGACGTCGACCGGCCGGAGGACCTCGTGCTCGTCGAGACGCTCCTCGCCCGCCGCGCGGCCGGGAGCGGAGCTTGAGCACGATCCTCCGCCTCGCTCACCTGACCGACCCGCATCTGGGGCCGCTGCCCCTGCCCCGGCCGCGCGAACTCGCGGGCAAACGGTTGACGGGCTTCCTGTCCTGGCAGCTCCGCCGGCGAAAGGTCCACCGCGCGGCGATCCTCGAGGCGAGCGTGGCGGCGCTCGCCGCCGCCCGGCCGGATCACTGGGTGGTGACGGGCGATCTCGTCAACATCGCGTTACCGGTCGAGTTCGAACGGGCTCGGGCCTGGCTCGAGCGGCTGGCCCCGGCCGAGCGGCTGACGCTCGTGCCCGGCAACCACGACGCCTATGTCGCGGGGGCCGCGGAGGCCCACTGGCCGGCCTGGGCCGACTGGATGGAGGGTGCCCGAGGGCCAAAGGGCTTCCCCTTCGTCCGCCGGCTCGGCGCCGTGGCTCTCGTGGGTCTGTCGAGCGCCGTTCCACGTCCCTGGGGCGATGCCGCGGGGGCGCTCGGGCCGGAGCAGCTCGGCCGTCTCGAGGGCCGGCTTCGGGCGCTCGGCGGCGAGGGACTCGCGCGGGTGGTCCTCGTCCACCACCCGCCGGTGGCGGGTTGGAGCCCCGCGCGCAAGGCGCTCCTCGACGCCGCCGAACTCCGCGCGCTGCTGTCCCGCGAGGGCGCCGAGCTCGTCCTCTCCGGCCACGACCATCGGCTCGAGGTTGGCGCGCTCGAAGGGCCCGCGGGCCCCATCCCGGTGGTGGCCGGCCCCTCGGCCTCGTCGGGCGCGGACGAGCCCGATCGACGCGGCGGCGGTCTCCTCTTCACGATCGCCCGTACCACGCCCGGGCCGGGCTTCCGGATCGCGGCCGAAGCCTTCCGTATCGGGCCGGACGGTCGATCGGCGCGCGAGCCGCTGGCACTTCCCGGTCCGACCGTGGCCGCGCTCGCCTAGGCAGCGAGGTCCCCTTGGGATATCTGGCCCAAATGGCGAGCCGGTGTGCCGAACGACGCGGATTCCGTCGTGCGGGGCCGGGCTCTTTTGCGTCGCTCGATCGATGAGCCTGCTCAGCCGTTACCTCGTCGGCCAGATCGTTCGCCCGATGCTCGCGATCGTGCTCGTGGCGCTCGCCGTGCTCTTGGCCGAGCGGATGCTGCGGGTGCTCGACATCGTGATCGGCTGGCGGGGCAGCATGCTCGTCCTGCTCGAGATGCTGGGCTATCTCGTGCCGCACTACATGGGCGTGGCGTTGCCGGCCGCCTTCTTCGTGGCGATCCTCGTGGTGTTCGGTCGCCTCTCCCGCGACGGCGAGATCGACGCCATGCTCGCCGCGGGGCGCGGCCTGCACGAGCTCCAGCGGCCCCTCCTCGTCATCGCGGCCGTGCTCGTCTTGATCAACGCAGTGATCGTGAGCCACCTCCAGCCCTACAGCCGCTACGCCTACCGCGCCGCTCTCTTCGCGCTCTCCAACGTCTCCTTCCTGACCCTGATCCGCGAGCGCGCCTTCGTCACGCTGGCCGGCACCACCTACGCCGTCGAGCGGCTGAGTCCCGAGCGCGATCGGCTCGAGGGCCTCGTCCTCTTCAGTCGGATGGCCGACGGCGGCACTCTCGCGATCACCGCCCGGCGCGGCCGGATCCTCGCCGCCGAGGGCGACCAGCCGGTCCGCTTCGACCTCGAGGACGGCGTCCACCAGCTCGTGCCGGCGGCCGAGAGCGGCGATCCGAGCCGGCCCGCGGCGACCATCCGCTTCCGGAATTTCACGACCGACCTCGCGGGTCGCGAGCCCAAGCCCTTCCGACCGCGCGGCGAGGACGAGCGCGAGCTCACCCTGCCCGAGCTCGCGGCTGCCCTCCATCGGCCGCCCAAGGGCATCGACCCGCCCGAGATCGAGGCCGAGCTGCACGGCCGGCTCGCCCGCGTGCTGTCGATCCCGCTCCTTCCGCTCGTGGCCCTGCCGCTCGCGATCGCACGCCGCCGCGCCCGCCGCTCCTACGGGATCGCCGTGGGCCTCGCCCTCCTGCTCGCCTACAACCAGGTCCTGCATTTCGGCGAATCGCTCGTCGACGACGGCAAACTCTCGCCCTGGCTCGGCCTGTGGCTGCCCTTCGCGTTCTTTCTCGCACTCGGTGCCTCCTTGACCTGGTGGCGCTCTGCGCGGGTGCCGCATGCCGGCGGCAGCGGCCGGATCGACCTCCTCGTCGAGCGGCTCGAGGCCTGGGCCGGCCAGCGCTTCGGGCTGCGGGGTAACGGCCCGTGAGCCGGCTCACCCGCTACCTCGTCCGGCTCTACCTGGTCCGCCTCGCGGTGGTGCTGTTGGCCGTCACCGGCTTCGCGCTCCTCTTCGACCTCCTCGACATGGGTCCGCGTGTCGTCCGCCGGGCCGGCGGCTCGGCCTGGGCCCTTCTCGCCTATGTGCCGATCCGCTTGCCGACGCTCGTGACCGAGCTGTTGCCCATGGTGGTGCTGGTCGCCGGCCTCCTCACCGCGAGCGATCTGCTGCGCTCGCGCGAGCTCGTGGCGATGTGGGGTGCCGGCTGCTCGCGCATCGGCCTGTTGGCCCGGCTCTGGCCGGTGGCGCTCGTCGTGCTCGGTGGGAAGGTCCTGCTCGACGATCTCGCCGTGCCCAGGACCGTGCCGGCGCTGCGCGATCTGGGTGCCGCCGACTTCCGGACCGTGGGCCTGCCCTCGGGCGGTCAGATCTGGCTCAAGACCGGGAGCGACGTGCTCCGTTTGCCGGTGGAAGCGGCCGCCCGCGGCGAGCCTCGGGACCTTCTGATTCTCCGGCTCGACCCCGAGGGCCGGCTGCTCGAGCGGCTCGAGGCGGCGCACGCCGAGCCCGGACCCGATGGATGGCTCCTGCGCGAGGTGATCCGCCGGCCCGCCTCCGCTCGACCGCCCGAACGGCTCGATGCCCTGTTCTGGCCGGTCCGCATCGATCTCGAAGAGGTGGCGCTCATGGCCAAGCTGCCGCGCGAGCTCTCCCTCGCCCAGCTCCAGCGGGTGATCGCCGCCGACGGCTTCGGGGTGGGTGGGACGGAAGCTCATCGGACCTGGCTGCAGGCCCGGCTCGCCGGGCTCGTGGCACTCTGGGCGACGATCGTCCTGCCCTTCGCACTCGTTCGCCGACTGGCCCGGGTCGGTGAGACCTTCGCCCTGTTCGCCAAGGGGCTCGCCGTCGGCTTCGTCCATCTGATCGGCAACGGCCTCTTGCTCGCACTCGGCGAGCTCGGCCTTCTGAGCCCGGCGCTCGCCGCCTGGACCGCGCCGCTGCTGTTCGCGCTCTTCGTGCTGCTGCTCGCCGGCGCTTTCGAGCAGCGTCGCGGCCGGCCGGTCGTGCCCCCGCTCGGGACGGTACGCGCATGAGCCGGGCGGCGATCGGCTTCGTCCACAACCGGCGGAGCGAACGCAACAAGCGCGGCGCGGCCGATATCGAGGCGGTGCTGGAGCGCTACCCCGAGGTGGTCCGGCTCGACTTCGACGGCCGCACGCGTCTCCACGACATCGCCCGCGACCTCGCCCGCCTCGCCCCGGCACTCATCGTTGTCAACGGCGGCGACGGCACGGTGCAGGGCCTCCTGACCGAGCTCCTCGAGCATCGCCTGCTGAGCCCCTTGCCGCCGATCGCCATCCTGCCGCGCGGCATGGCCAACATGACCGCGGCCGACTGCGGCCTGCGCCGACGCGGTGCCCGGGCCCTCGCCCGCCTGCTCGACACCGCCCGCGCCGGCCTCCTCGACCGGTTCTTGGTGCATCGACGCGTGCTGCGCGTGGACGGCCTCGAGGGTGGCCAGGCCCAGCGCGGCATGTTCATGGGAGCACTCGGCATCACCGACGCGATCCATCTCTGCAAGAGCCGGGCCCACAGCCTGGGCCTCAAGGGCGAGCTCGCCCATCTCGTGACCCTCCTTCAGATCCTCTGGGGGCTCGCCCGCGGCCGACGCCCACCCGGAATGCTCGAGGGCGCGCCCGTGGCGATGCGTTTCGAGGACGGCGAGATCCGCGAGGGTCGCCAGCTCCTCCTGTTCGCCACCACGCTCGACCGGCTGGTCCTGGCCTCGCGGCCCTTCTGGAACGGCCTCGCCCGCCCCTTCCGCCTGACCGCGATCCGTCAGCCCGCGGAGGGTCTCGTCCGCCGAGCGCTCTGCGTGCTCTACGGCGGCGAGCGGCGCCCCTTGCCGGCCGACAGCTTCTTCAGCCGGGGCAGTGCCCGGGCCGAGCTCGAGATCGGTTCGGAGATCACCATCGACGGACAGTTCTACCGGCCCACACCCGGCCGCCCGCTGGTCGTCACCGCGCCCGAGGAAGTCCGATTCGTCCGGTGCTGACGGTCGCCCCCGATCCGGTCCGCGAGCTCGTCGCGCGCGAGGCGGGGCTGGTCGTGCCGGCCGCCTTCCACGCGATCGGCGAGGCGGCCCGCGCGCGCTTCGCGCCGGCCGCCCGGGCGGTGCTGCTCTACGGCAGCTGCCTGCGCGACGGCCAGGATCGCGACCGGCTCGTCGATCTCTATGTCCTGCTCGACGATTCGACGAGCGGGGCCGAGCGGCCGCTTTTGCGCGCCCTCGGCGCGCTCTTGCCGCCCAATGTCTATCATCTCGCCACCCCCTTCGAGGGCCGGACGGTGCGGGCCAAGGTGGCGGTCGTGGGGCTCGCCCGGCTCGAGCGGCTGGTGAGCCCACAGACCCTCGAGCCCTATTTCTGGGCCCGCCTGGCTCAGCCCGTGCGCCTGCTCTGGGCCGCCGACCCGGCCGTCGAGGCCCGTGTGCACGCGCTCCTCGCGCAGTCGGTACGGACCCTCGTCGCGGCGGTTCGGCCGCTCCTCGGCACCGCTTCCGACCCGCTCGTGCTCTTCGAGCGGGCCTTCCACGAGACCTACCGCACGGAGCTCAGGGCCGAGCGGCCGGGTCGTGCGACCCTCATCGTCACGGCCGACGCCGCCCGCTACGAACGGCTCGGCCGCCTCTGCCTCGCGGGCTCGCCGCCACCCGGACCCGAGGAACGGACC
>DAIOUO010000090.1:0-10930 GCA_036759485.1 Geminicoccaceae bacterium
CTCCTGTCCCCCGTCCTCGTGGCGCTCCTCGGCGTGCTGTTCGAGCGGACGATCCTGCGCCGCTTCTACGATGCCGACCCGATCCAGGGCCTGCTCGTGACCTTCGGCCTCGCCATGATCGTCGAGCAGCTCCTGCGCCGGATCTGGGGTGCTGCACCCATCCCCGTCGCCATGCCGCAGGCTCTCAAAGGCGCCGTGCTCCTGGGGGACTTCCTGTTCTCCCGCTACCGCCTGCTCCTGCTCGCGATCGTCGCCCTCGTGCTCGCCGCGGTCTGGCTCCTGCTCAACCGGACCGCCTTCGGCCGGGTGGTCCGCGCCGGGATCGACCGGCCCGACATGGTAGCGGCGCTCGGCATCCGTCTCGCTCCCTACAGGCTCGCCGTGGTGGCGCTCGGGGTCGGACTCGCGGCGCTCGCCGGCGCCCTCTTCGCGCCGATCGCCGTGGTCCATCCGGCAATGGGCGAGGAGATCCTGACGACCGCCTTCGTGGTCGTGGTGATCGGCGGGCTCGGCAGCTTCTGGGGCGTGGTGCTGGCGGCGCTGCTGGTGGGCGTCACCCGGGGCGTGACCATCCACTTCGTCCCGGCCGCCGGTGAGGCCGCCATGTACGTCCTCATGTTCCTCGTCCTGTTGCTCCGCCCGCGCGGCCTCTCGGGCGAACGGATCGGCCGCTTCGAATGAGGAGCTCGGCCCTGCCCTTGCCGAAGGCGGCGGAGGTGCCGCCGCTCGCCCCCTCGCGGGTCCGCCCGCTGCTCGTGGGTGGGGCGGCGCTCCTCTTGCTGCCGCTCGCGATGGGGCCATTGGGCCTCACCCTCGGCAACGCGGCGATCCTCGTGATCCTCGCGATCGCCGCCTCGGGCCTCAACGTCCTGGTCGGCTGGACCGGGCTCGTCTCGTTCGGCCACGCCACCTGGTTCGGGCTCGGCGCTTACGGTGCGGCTCTGCTCCAGCGCCACCTCTTCGGCGGCCGGATCCTCCTGCCGATCGTCGCGAGCGTGCTCGCCGCGGCGGCGCTGGCGGCGGTGGTGGGCTTCCTCCTGCTGCGCCGGCGCGGGGTCTATTTCTCCCTCATGACGCTCGCCCTCGGCGCGCTCACCTTCACCGTGGCGTTCCGCTGGACCGAGGTGACGGGTGGCGAGGACGGCCTCGGTGGGCTCGAGCGCGGCGCGCTGGGCCCGCTCGACCTCGACGAGCCGCTCGCCTGGTACCTGTTCGTCGCGGCGATCGGTTTCCTCGTGCTCTGGTTCTGTCTGCGGCTCGCCCGCTCGCCCGTGGGCCATGTGCTCGTGGCGATCCGCGAGCGGCAGGAGCGGGCCGCTTTCCAGGGCTACCCGGTCGATCGCTACCGGCTCCTGGCCTTCGTGCTGTCCGCTGCGATCACCGCGCTCGCGGGCGCGCTCTCGGCCTTCCAGCACTATCTCGTCACCGCCGAGACCGTGTCGGTCGCTTTCTCGGGCGAGCTCCTGGCGATGGTGGTGATCGGCGGCATGCACCACCTCCTGGGACCGGCGCTCGGGGCGGTCTTCTACCTGCTCTTCCGCGAGCTCCTGTCGATCTGGACCGGCGACTGGCTGCTCTGGTTCGGTCTCCTCTTCGTGGCCTTCGTCCTGCTCTCGCCCGAAGGGCTGGTCGGCATCGCCCGGCGCCTGCGCGCCCGCTTGCGTCCGCCGCCCGTGCTGGCCGCAGCGATGGGCGCTCGCCGGCTCCATGCGGGGCTGCCGTTGCCCGCGTTCTTGCGCCGTCCCCGGCGGTCGGGGGCGATCCTCGAGGTCGAGGCCGTGGCCAAGCGCTTCGGCGGCATCCGGGCGGTCGAAGGCGCGAGCCTCGAGGTCCGGGGCGACGAGATCCACGCGCTGATCGGCCCCAACGGCGCCGGCAAGACCACCCTCTTCAACCTGATCTCCGGTCGGCTCGCGCCCGATGCCGGCTCGATCCGTCTCGAGGGGCGCGAGATCGCGGGGCTTTCGCCGCACACCACCTGCCGGATGGGGATCGCCCGCTCGTTCCAGATCACCAACCTGTTCCCCGGTCTCTCGGTCTACGAGAATCTGCGCCTCGCGGTGCAGGCCCGCCATCCGGCTCGCTTTTCGCTCCTGCGCGACGTCGAGGACATCGCCGAGATCCACGAGGAGACCCGAGCGCTGGTGCGCTGGTTGGGCCTCGAGGGGATCGAGGGGGCGGCGGCCGGCGACCTCTCCTATGGCGGTCAGCGCCTGGTCGATCTCGGGATCGCGCTCGCTTCGGCACCCGGGCTCTTGTTGCTCGACGAGCCGTTCGCCGGGCTCGCCGCTGCCGAACGCGAGCGGATCGCCGGGCTCGTGGCCGAGATCGGCCGCACCCTGCCGGTGCTGATCGTCGAGCACGATCTCGACCGGGTCCTCGCCCTGGCCGATCGGGTCACGGTGATGAACGAGGGCCGCGTGCTCGTGACCGGCACGCCCGCGGCGGTCCGCGCCGACCCGCGCGTCCAGGAGGTCTACACGGGCACGGGTGGCGCTCCGATCCGCCGACGCGCCGCGTCCGCCACGCCGCGCGAGCGGCCGCCGCTTCTCCAGGCCCGGGGCGTCCGCACCTTCTACGGCAACAGCCTGATCCTCGACGGGGTGGAGCTCGAGCTCGGCCCGGGCGAGATCCTGGCGGTCCTGGGTCGCAACGGCGCCGGCAAGTCCACGCTCCTCAAGTCGCTCTGCGGCCTCGTGCCGGCTCGGGAGGGCTCGATCCGCCTGGCGGGGCGCGAGCTGCGCGGGCTGCCGGCCGCCGAGATCGCCAGGCTCGGCATCGGCTACGTGCCGCAGGGGAGGGGCCTCTTCGCGGGCATGAGCGTGCGCCACAATCTCGAGCTCGGCCGACTGGCCCGGCCGCACGAGGGCCGCACCGGTGTGGTGTGGAGCGAACGCGCGGTCCTCGACCTGTTCCCGCGCCTTCGCGAGCGGCTCGATACCCCGGCCGACTATCTCTCGGGCGGCGAGCAGCAGATGGTGGCGATCGCCCGGGCACTCTGCGGCGACGTGCGGCTCTTGCTGCTCGACGAGCCCTTCGAGGGCCTCGCCCCGGTCGTGGTCGAAGAGCTGTTCGGCGTCCTCGATTCCTTGCGCGAGCGGCTGTCGATCCTGATCGTCGACCACGACCTCGACCACGCGCTCGCGCTCGCCGACCGCGTGCTCGTCCTCGAGCGCGGCAGCGTGTTGCACGAGGGACCGGCCCGACCGCTGCTCGAGGATCTCGAGCTGCGCCGCCGGATCCTCTGGCTCTGACCCCGACCGCCGGAGCGTCGTTCGTGGACCCTTCGCCCGACCCGACCGTCCAGCCCGAAGCCGTGCCCGAGCTCCCGCTTCTCCTCGGGGGCGAAGAGGTCCCGGGCGAGGGGCCGGTGATCACCGTGTTCGATCGTTACGGGCTCGAACCCCGGGCGCTCGCGCGGGCCGCGAGCCCGGCCCAGTGCGAGACCGCTCTCGCCCGTGCGGAGGCGGCCTTCCGGGCGGGCGCCCTCTCGCCCTTCGAGCGCGGCCGGATCCTCGCCCGGGCTGCCCGGCTGCTCGAGGAACGGGCCGAGAGCTTCATCGCCACGATGCAGGGCGAGGCCGGCTTCACCCGGGCCGATGCCAAGGGCGAGCTCGAGCGTGCGGTGCAGACCCTCCTGCTCTCGGGCGAGGAGGCGCGCCGCCTCTCGGGCGAGATGTTGCCCCTCGAGGGGGCACCGGGGCAGACCGGCCGGCTCGGCTTCACGATCCGGGTTCCGTTGGGCGTGGTGCTCGCGATCACGCCGTTCAACGCGCCCTTGAACACGGTCGCCCACAAGATCGCCCCGGCTATCGCGGCCGGCAACGCGGTCGTTCTCAAGCCCTCTTCCAGTACGCCCGAGACCGCACTCCGGCTCGGCCGGCTCTTGCTCGAGGCGGGTCTGCCGCCGGGCCTCTTGTCGGTCCTGTACGGGCCCGGCGAGAGCGCGCTCGCGCTCGTCGAGGACCCGCGGGTCCGCTTCGTGGCTTTCACGGGCTCGACCGAGGCCGGCCTCGCCATCCAGCGCCGGGCCGGGCTCAAGCGGACGCAGATGGAGCTGGGCTCGATCGCCTTCACCATCCTCTGCGCCGATGCCGATCTCGACCGGGCGGTTCCGAAGATCGTCAATGCCGCCTACCGCAAGGCCGGTCAGGTCTGCACTTCGATCCAGATCCTGCTCGTCCACGAGACGATCGCCGCGGCGGTCGAGGCCCGCCTCGCCGAGCGCGTTCGCGCCTTGCCCTTCGGTGATCCGCGGCAGCCGGCGACGGTCGTGGGCCCCTTGATCTCGGAGGCCGAGGCTCGCCGTGTGGAGCGCTCGATCGCCGAGGCGGTGGCGGGCGGTGCTCGGCTCCTCGCCGGCGGCGGCCGCCGGGGTGCGGTGGTCGAGCCTACGCTGCTCGCCGATCTGCGGCCCGAGATGCGGGTGATGCGGGAGGAGATCTTCGGGCCGGTCCTCGCCCTCGTCCCCTTCGCCCGGCTCGAGGAGGCGATCGCCCGGGTCAACGCGACACCCTACGGCCTGGCTACCGGGATCTTCACCGACAGCCTGGAGCAGGCGCTCGCGGCGGCCCGCTCCCTCGAGGTGGGGGCCGTCCACGTCAACGAGACCTCGAGCTCGAGGGTCGACCTCATGCCCTATGGCGGCTGCAAGGCCTCGGGTTTCGGCCGCGAGGGACCGCGCTTCGCGATCCGCGAGATGAGCGAGGAGCGGGTGGTCACGATCGCCGTCGCGAACGGTCGTCGTGGTTGAGGCGAGGCCGGTGGGCCGCGTCGTGCTCGCCGTCGGGCCGTGGGACGTGATCGTCGTAGGGGGCGGCAACGCCGCCCTCTGCGCCGCCCTCGAGGCGGCCGAGCGGCGGGCCCGCGTCCTGATCCTGGAGGCCGCCCCGAAGCCGATGCGCGGCGGCAATTCGCGCCACACCCGCAACATCCGCCTCGCCCACGACGGGCCGCTCGGCCCGCTCGAGGGGGCTTACGGCGAGGAGGAGTTCCTCGCCGACCTCCTGGCGGTCACCAAGGGGCGGACCGAGGAGGCGCTCGCCCGGCTCGTCATCCGCCGCTCGCGCGAATGCCTGCCCTGGATGGAACGGCACGGCGTGGCCTTCCAGCCTTCCCTGACCGGCACCCTCTCGCTCGCCCGCACCAACGCCTTCTTCCTGGGTGGTGGCAAGGCGCTGCTCAACGCCTACTACAACCGGGCCCGTGAACTCGGCGTTGCGGTCGTCTACGAGACCCCGGTCCGCCACGTGGTGATCGAGCGCGGCCGCTTCCGTGCGGTCGAGGTCGAGCTCGAGGGACGGCGGGTCCTGGTCGAAGGCAGGGCGGTCGTGCTCGCCGCCGGGGGCTTCGAGGCCGATCTCGACAAGCTCGCCCGCGGCTGGGGGCCGGCGGCCCGCAACTTCCTGATCCGCGGGACGCCCTACAATCGCGGCGAGGTGCTGGAGGATCTCCTGGTCCAGGGCGCCCGCTCGGTGGGCGATCCGACCCAGTGCCATTGCGTGGCGATCGACGGCAGGGCGCCGCGCTTCGACGGCGGAATCGCCACCCGGCTCGACTGCGTGCCCTTCGGCATCGTCGTCAATCGAAAGGGGGAACGCTTCTACGACGAGGGCGAGGACGTCTGGCCCAAGCGTTACGCGATCTGGGGCCGGCTCGTGGCACTCCAGCCCGACCAGATCGCCTTCGCGATCGTCGACGCCGACAGCAGGGAGCTCTTCATGCCCTCGATCTACCCGCCGATCCGGGCCGCCACGATCGAGGAGCTGGCCGCCGAGCTGGGGCTTTCGGCCGACCGGCTCGCCGCGACCGTGGCCCGCTTCAACGCCGCCTGCACTCCCGGCCCCTTCCACCCGACGGAGCGCGACGGGCTCTCGACCCGGGGGCTCGAGCCGCCCAAGAGCAACTGGGCACGGCCGCTGCGCACGCCACCCTTCGAGGCCTATCCGCTCCGACCCGGAGTGACGTTCACCTATCTGGGGCTCGCCGTCGACGAGCGGGCCCGCGTGCAGGGGCCGTCGGGCCCGTTCGCGAACGTGTTGGCCGCGGGCGAGATCATGGCGGGTTCGATCTTGGGCGAAGGCTATCTCGCCGGCTTCGGCATGACGATCGGCACGGTGTTCGGCCGGATAGCCGGGGAGGAGGTGGTGCGTGTCCTCGCTGCCTGAGCTCGCCCCCGCGCTCACCGAAGCCCGCCGCCAACTGGAGATCTGCAACGCCTGCCGCTACTGCGAAGGCTATTGCCCGGTGTTCCCGGCGATGACCCTGCACCGCGCCTTCGAGGACGGCACGCTCGTCCGACTCGCCAATCTCTGCCACGGCTGCCGGGCCTGCTATTACGCTTGTCAATACGCCCCGCCGCACGACTTCGCGGTCGACCTGCCGCGCGCGCTCGCCGAGCTGCGCGCCGCGAGCTGGGAGGAGCTCGTCCCGCTCCGGGGCCTGGCCCGGCTCCTCCAGCGTCGGGCCGGGGCCACCGTCCTGTTGCTCGTGGCGGCACTGGCTCTCCTGCTCGCCGCCCTGTTCGCGCTCCGGCCCGCGGGAGGCGAGGGCTTCTACGCCCACCTCTCGCACGGTGCGATGGTCGCGATCTTTCTGCCCGCCTTCCTCGGCCCGCTCCTGGTGCTGCGGGTCGCGCTGCGTGCCTATTGGCGGCTCGTGGGCGGCGGCCGCATCCGGTTCGCCCACCTCGCCGCCGCCGCGCGCGAGGCGATCGGGCTCGTCCATCTGGGCGGCGGTGCCCAGGGCGGTTGCCAGTTCGAGCAGGAGGATCGGCCCACGCGAGCCCGGCAATGGGCCCACCGGCTCGTGCTCTGGGGCTTCCTCCTGTGCTTCGCCTCGACCACGACCGCCGCCTTCATGCATTATCTTTTCGGCCTGCCGGCGCCCTACGGCTTCTGGTCCCCGCCCAAGCTGCTCGGTGTCCCGGGCGGGGTGGCGATGGCCCTGGGCGGTCTCGGTCTGATCCTGCTCGCCCGGCGGGCCGATCCGGCGCTCGGCTCGGCCGCCCATCGCGGCGGCGAGGCCGCCTTCCGGATGCTGGTCGTGGCGGTCCCGGCGAGCGGTCTCCTGCTCTGGCTGGCGGCCGGTACGGTGTTCGTCGCACCGCTTCTGGCGCTCCATCTCGCCGCCGTGCTCGTCTTCTTCCTGGCGTTGCCCTACTCGAAGATGGCCCACGCGCCGTTCCGCTTCGCGGCACTGGTCGGGCGGGCGCGGGAGCGCGACATCTCGGCGCAGGGGCGGTCGGGACCCGCGACCTAGCTTCGCCCGCGACGAGCTCGGGTCGCTTGACCCCGGTGTTGTTTAGAAATATTCCAATGAGCACGTTGCCGGTCGGTGCCGGAGCGAGCCGGTCCCGCATGCGACGAGGGCGGCGATCGGGTCGGCCGGCTCGGGCCGTGGGGAAGACGGGTCCCCTTCCCGGAGGTCGCCGGAGCCCGGGCGGCCGGCGGGTGACCCGCGAGACCGACGAGGGAGAGAGAAGTCGTGTCAGCCGAGCAGCTCTGTCCGTTCCGGCACGCCGCCGGGCAAGGCAAGACCAACCGCGACTGGTGGCCGAACCAAGTCAATCTGAAGATCCTGCACCAGTTCGCCCCGGCCACCGACCCGATGGGGCCCGACTTCGACTATGCGAAGGCGTTCCGGAGCCTCGACTACGCCGCCCTCAAAGAGGACCTGCGCAAGCTCATGACCGAGTCGCAGGACTGGTGGCCGGCGGATTTCGGCCATTACGGCGGTCTCATGATCCGGATGGCCTGGCACGCCGCCGGCACCTACCGGATCGCCGACGGCCGGGGCGGCGCCGGGCTCGGCCTGCAGCGTTTCTCGCCGCTCGACAGCTGGCCGGACAACGCCAATCTCGACAAGGCGCGGCGTCTGTTGTGGCCGATCAAGCAGAAGTACGGCCACAAGATCTCCTGGGCCGACCTCATGATCCTGGCCGGTAACGTCGCCCTCGAATCGATGGGCTTCAAGCCTTTCGGCTTCGGCGGTGGACGGGCCGACGTCTACGAGCCGGACGAGTCGATCTACTGGGGCCCGGAGACCACCTGGCTCGGCGACGAGCGGCACACGCCCGATCGGCGGCTCGAGAACCCGCTCGCGGCCGTGCAGATGGGTCTGATCTACGTCAACCCCGAAGGCCCGAACGGCAATCCCGACCCCGTCGCCGCCGCCAAGGACATCCGCGAGAGCTTCGCGCGGATGGCGATGAACGACGAGGAGACGGTGGCGCTGATCGCGGGCGGCCACACCTTCGGCAAGTGTCACGGCGCCGGTCCCGCGGGCCATGTCGGCCCGGAACCGGCGGCCGCACCGATCGAGCAGATGGGGCTCGGGTGGAAGAGCAGCTTCCGCTCGGGCAAGGGCCCGGATGCGATCACCGGCGGTCCCGAGGTGATCTGGACGCGCACGCCCACCCGGTGGAGCAACGACTTTTTCGAGCTTCTCTTTTCCTACGAATGGGAGCTCGAGAAGAGCCCGGCCGGGGCCTGGCAGTGGGTCGCCAAGAACGCACCCGAGATCATCCCGGATCCGTTCGATCCGAACAAGAAGCGCAAGCCGACGATGCTGACGACCGATCTGTCGCTGCGCTACGACCCGATCTACGAGCCGATCTCGCGCCGCTTCTGGAAGAATCCGGATCAGTTCGCCGACGCCTTCGCCCGCGCCTGGTTCAAGCTCACCCATCGCGACATGGGTCCGAAGATCCGCTATCTCGGGCCCGAGGTCCCGAAGGAGGACCTCATCTGGCAGGACCCGATCCCGCCCGTCGACTATCCGCTCGTGGATGCCGCGGACGTGGCGGCGCTCGAGGAGGAGGTGCTGGCCTCCCGCCTGTCGATCCGGGATCTCGTCTACACCGCCTGGTCGGCGGCCTCGACCTACCGCAATTCGGACAAGCGCGGCGGCGCCAACGGTGCCCGCATCCGCCTGGCTCCGCAGAAGGACTGGGAGGTCAACGAGCCCGAGAACCTGAAGAAGGTGCTGGCCACGCTCGACGAGATCCGCCGCTCCTTCAACGCGAAGCAGCAGAACGGCAAGAAGATCTCCTTGGCCGATCTGATCGTGCTCGCGGGTGGGGCGGCGGTGAAGCGGGCGGCGGCGGCCGCGGGCTTCGCGGTCGAGGTGCCGTTCACGCCGGGCCGCAACGACACGACGCAGGAGCTGACCGACGCCAAGTCCTTCGACGTACTCGAGCCCTGGGCGGACGGGTTCCGCAACTATGTCCGCGGCAAGCTCGAGGTGATGCCCGAGCATCTCTTGATCGACAAGGCCCAGCTCCTCGCCCTCTCGGCGCCGGAGATGACGGTGCTCGTGGGCGGGATGCGCGCGCTCGGGGCCAATTTCGGCGGGACGAAGCACGGTGTGTTCACCGACCGGCCGGGTGCTTTGACGACCGACTTCTTCGTCAACCTCTTGGACATGAGCACCGAGTGGGTGCCGGTGAAGGACGCCTTCAATCTCTACGAAGGCTACGACCGCAAGACCGGTGCGAAGAAATGGACGGCGACCCGGGTCGACCTGGTCTTCGGCTCCAACGCCCAGCTCCGTGCGATCTGTGAAGTATACGGGGCGGCGGATGCGAAGGAGAAGTTCGTCAAGGACTTCGTCGCGGCCTGGACCAAGGTGATGAACGCCGACCGGTTCGACCTCCACCGCTGATCACGACGTCGACTTCGACGGGAAGGAACCCCGCCGCGCCGCCGCGCGGCGGGGTTCTTCTTTGCCGGACTTTTCGGGTCGAGTGACTTCGGCTCGGCGCTGCGTTCGGGAAGGATCGGACGGTCTTCGACCGAAGAGCGCGCGTCGACCGGCGGCCCCGACGGCGCCGTGCCGCGCGGCGTCGGCCGGGCGAGCCGGAAGGGATGGCCGACCGTTAACCGGCCGTTCAGCTCTGCGGACTAACCTTGCGCGCCGACGCCACCCATGGCGGCGGGGCCGGTGCGCGGGGTCGAGCGCCGCGGATCGGCTCGCAGGCCCGGAGAGGAGCTTCCATGAGCGCAACCCAGCCGTCCGCTCCGTACGACGCCGATATCACCAGACGTTTGGAGTTCATCGGACTTCGAAGCGAGGAGCGGGCGCGCCTCCGGGCGCTCGGGCCGGTGATCCTGGAGGCCCTTGAGCCGGTGCTCGCCGACTTTTATGCGCGAATTCGCTCGACGAGCGAGGTTCGCCGGCTGTTCCCCGACGAAGAGAGCATGGCGCGGGCGAAGCAGCGGCAGATCGATCATTGGCGACGGATCGTCACGGCCGAATTCGACGAGGGCTGGGTACGGGCGGTCCAGACCGTGGGCGAGGTGCATGCCCGAATCGGGCTGGAGCCGCGCTGGTACATCGCCGGCTACGCCCACATTCTGGCCGGTCTGTTCCGCAAGCTGATCGAGGCTCGGTTGGCCGGGCGGTTCGGGGCGCTGGTGAGCGGGCGAAGGATGGCGAGCGAACTCGCCGCCGAGTTGGGAACGTTGCTGCGCGCCACGCTTCTCGACATGGACCTCGCGATCAGCGTCGACATCGAGCGTTTGTCGGAGGAGCTGGAGAAGGAGCGCTCCGCGGCCCGGCACAAGTGCGACATCCTCTCGGCGGGGCTCGCACGGCTCCGCGAAGGCGATCTCGGTGTCTCGATCGATCCCGAGATGAACGCCGCCACGGGTTTCAACGACACGGTCGCGCGGCTGCGGGAGACGGTTGTGGCCGTGCGTGAAGCCGCCGAGGCGTTGGACCGGAGCGCGGCCGAGATCGCCTCGGCCTCGCACGATCTCGCGAGACGTACCGAGCAACAAGCGGCGAGCCTCGAGGAGACTTCGGCGTCGCTCGAGCAGCTCAAGCGGAACGTCGCCGAAGCGGCGTCTCGGGCCGACATCGCGAGCCGCAAGGTCGCCGAGGCGCGCGAGGAGGCGGAGGCGGGCGTCATCGTGGTGCGGGAGAGCAA
>DAIOUO010000091.1:0-10804 GCA_036759485.1 Geminicoccaceae bacterium
GCCCTTGCCCGGCGGCGACGCCCGCACCTTCGGTCAGTGGTTGCGAAGGCCGCGCGAGCGGGCCGCCGGGCGCGGATCCATCGGCCGGATCGCCGAGTGACGGCCCGGCGAGCGACGGAGCGACCCGGTTCGTGTCGCTCGCTGCCCGATGCGGCGCCCGGGAGGGCAGCCCGGACGACGCCTCGGATGCGGTTTCCACGCCCGCCTTGGTCGAGGAGCCGGGCACCAACGAGAGCGCGGGGCCGGTATCCGCCGACCGGGCTACCGGGGTCGCGGCGCCGAAGAGCGATCCGGCCGGTCCAGCAAGGGGCCCCGCCGGCTCGCCGACCGGGAACGGTCCGGAAGCGGGCGAGGCCGGAGGCATCACCGGCCCGGCCGCGCGGTCGGCGGGAGCCGCGGGCTCGACCGCGGGGCCCGTACCCTCGGCTCCGGTGACCGGCACCCGCGAGGGAGCGAGGTTCGGGATCGGGCCAGGTTCCGACCGGCCGATGCCCGCAGCCGACCCCGCTGGAGAGAAATCGGAACGCGACGCGGTCGCGAGCGGCGAGGAGAGTGCCACGCCGGTCGACCGCGAGCTCGAATCCGGCGAAGAGGACGGGGGGGCGGCGGAGAGTTCGCTCGCGAGCGCCCCAGCGCCCGGCAGGACGGACCCCGGGATCCCGAAGGGCGACGCCGCTTCGGAGGGGTCGCCGGCCGCGGCGGCCCCGGTCGGCCCGCTGCTCCTCTTCCCTTCGGGGCCGGGGTGGCCGAGACCGGGCTTCGCGACGGCGTCGCGACCCGCGAGGGTCTCGCTCACGAGGGCCGAGGCGACGCCGGCCGGCGTGATCGCGGGGCGCGCGCCTCGGTCCGCCGCAGGCGCGTCCGCTCCGGCAGCCGGCGGGGACGGGTTCGCCGCAGCGCCACCGGTCGACGCGGGGGCACCGGCGAGAAGCGCCAGGAGGAGGGCGAAGTCGTCCGGACCGGATTCGCGGTCGTGGCCCAACGGGCTCGGCGTCTTGCTCGCCGGGGCGAGGATCGGAGCGAGGTTCGGTGCGGGCATGGCGCCTTTGTGGTCGCAAAGCGCGTGCCACGGCGCCGGAGCCCGCGAATCGCGGGCCGAAGCGGCCGCTTCCCCCTCTCCTACCGGGAAGCTTCTGCCGGGTGGGAAAAAATCGCCGGTCGCCCGGGGCCCGGCGCCGCCTCAGACCATGCTCGGCAGCACCCGGTCCGGCGGCCGATGGCCGTCGACGAAGGTCTTGATGTTGATGATGACCTTCTCGCCCATGTCGAGCCGGCCCTCGATCGTCGAGGAGCCCATGTGCGGCAGGAGCACGACATTGTCGAGCTGGCGCAGCTTCGGATTGATCGCGGGCTCGTGCTCGAACACGTCGAGGCCGGCGCCGGCGATCTCCTTGTCGCGCAGCATGCGGGTGAGCGCCGTCTCGTCGATCACCTCGCCGCGGCTCGTGTTCACGACGATCGCGTGCTTCTGCAGGAGCTTGAGCCGCCGGGCCGAGAGCAGATGGTAGGTCGCCGGGGTGTGCGGGCAATTCACGCTCACGATGTCGACCCGCGCCAGCATCTGGTCGAGGCTCTCCCAATAGGTCGCCTCGAGCTCGGCCTCGAGCGATTCGTGGACCCGCCGGCGATTGTGGTAGTGGATCGACAGACCGAAGCCCCGCGCCCGCCGGGCCACAGCACTTCCGATCCGGCCCATGCCGACGATGCCGAGACGCTTGCCCCAGATCCGATGACCGAGCATCGCCGTGGGCGCCCAGCCCTGCCACTCGCCGGAACGGGCGAGCCGCTCGCCTTCGACCAGACGGCGCGCCACGGCGAGGATCAACGCCATCGTCATGTCGGCCGTGTCTTCGGTCAGCACACCGGGCGTGTTGGTGACGGTGATCCCGCGCTTGTAGGCGGCGTCCACGTCGATATTGTCGACCCCGGTGCCGTAATTGGCGATCAACCGCAGCCGCTCGCCGGCCTGGGCCAACAGGGCCGCGTCGATCCGGTCGGTCACGGTCGGCACGAGCACGTCGCAGGACTGCACCGCCTCGACGAGCTGCGCCCGGGTCATCGGCCGATCGGTGGCGTTCAACCTCGTGTCGAACAACTCCATCATCCGAGCCTCGATGGGCTCGGGCAGCTTGCGGGTGACGATCACGACGGGACGCGGGCGCGGCATCGGGGACTCCGGCGAGGCTGTGCTCCCTCACCCTGTCGGCTAGCAGAAATGTCGGGCCCGCTCAAATCGCCTTGCCCCCTGGACGGACGGCAAAGGCCTTCTATAGGGAGGCGGCGATGATCCCGGTCCTGGACCCGCCCCCCGGTCGCCGCGGACGGCGGCGGCACTTCTTGGCACTCGCGCTCGCCCTGCTCCTGCCCGGCGCCCAGGCCGCAGGCCAGACCACCGGCGAGGGCCGGCTGCCGCTGCCGCGCTTCGGCTCGCTCGCCGGCGAATCGATCAACGTGCGCAGCGGACCGAGCAAGAACCACCCGATCCGTTGGGTCTACACCCGGCTGGGTCTGCCCGTGAAAATCGTCGAGGAATTCGACGCCTGGCGGAAGATCGTCGACCACGAGGGCGACGAGGGCTGGATCCACGGCAGCCTGCTCTCGCGGCGGCGGACGGTCGTGGTCACCGCCGAGCTCATGGAGCTGCGTCGCACCCCCGACGAAGAGGCTCGCGTGCTCCTGCGCGCCGAGCGCGGCGTGATCGGTCGCCTGCTCGACTGCGACGCCCGCTGGTGCTTCGTCGACATCGCGGGCACCCGCGGCTGGGCTCCGCGCGATGCGATCTGGGGCGTGCTCGAGACCGAGATGCGGGATTGAGCGGGGCGGTCGGGCGGACCGCCCACGCTCGTCAATAGCCGGTCAGGATGCGCTGAACGAGCTGCCGGACGGTCGGCACGAAACCGTTCGCGTAGAACGGGTCCTCGCGGAACTTGTAGGCGTTGTGCCCGGAGAACATGAGCTGGTCGTCCACCGGATCGCCGCGGCCGTGGGCGATCTCCTGCAGCGTCTTCTGGATGCAGAAGGAGCGCGGGTCGGGGAGCTTGCCGGTGGTGTGGTCGTCGCGATCCTTCCAGTTCGAGAAGCCGCAGTGGCTCAAGCAGCCCATGCAGTCCGACTGGTCGCGGCGGATCTGCCGGTGCTCCTCGGGTGTCACGAAGACGAGCGTGCGATCCGGCGTGCGCATCGGCTGGGTGAAGCCCTCGGCGATCCAGCCCTGCGTGCGGGCGAGATCGGCCTCGCTCAGGAACACGCTCTTGCGGCCGTAGGCGAACGGCCGGGTGAAGCCGGCGACGGGGTCCGGCTCCTCGCGGAACTCGACCTGGCGGGAAGAGCGGGCGATGAGCCGTTCGAGGAAGCGGTTCTTGACCGCCGAGCTGTAGAAGCCGGTCGGGCTGAAGCGGTGCAGGAGAACGTCGCCCGGCATGAGTTCGAGGAGCCGCTTCTTCCAGCTCTCGGGGATCGGGCTCTCTTTGGTGAGCAACGGTCGGGTGCCGAACTGGAAAGCGATCGGGCCGAGCTCCTTGGAGCCGATCCAGTCCTTCCAGTCCTTGAGGTGCCAGACCCCGCCGGCCATGACGATCGGCTTGTCGCCGAGCCCGAAGCTGCGCATCAGCTTGCGCAGCTCGAGGACCCGCGGATAGGGGGCCTCGGGCTTGGCCGGATCCTCGCTGTTGGAGAGGCCGTTGTGGCCGCCGGCGAGCCAAGGGTCCTCGTAGACGACCGCGCCCAGCCACTCCTGGAACTTGTGGTAGGCGCGCTTCCAGAGCGCGTTGAAGGCCCGGGCCGAGGAGACGATCGGATAATAGTAGACCTGGTAGCGGGCGCAGATCTCGGCCAGCCGGTAGGGCATGCCCGCGCCGCAGGTGACGCCGTGGATCAGCCCCTTGGCTCCTTCGAGCACGCCCTGCAGCACGCGCTCGCAGGCCGCCATCTCCCAGAGCACGTTCATGTGGATCCGCCCCTCGCCCCTGCGGGTCTCGTGGGCGATGCGGGCCTGGCTGATGCCGGCCTTGATCGAGTAGTCGATCAGCTCCTCGTGGCGCGCCTTGCGGTCGCGACCCTTGAAGACGAGCGGCACGTACTCGCCGTTGTCGTCGATCAGGTCGGGGTTGACGCCCGAGAAGGTGCCGACGCCACCGGCGGCGGCCCAGGCGCCGCTCGACCGGCCGTTGCTGACGGCGACACCCTTGCCGCCCTCGACCAGGGGCCAGACCTCGGCCCCGGAGATGACCATCGGTTGAACTGCGGCGCTCATCGCCCAGGCTCCGCGTACAGGGTGGGGTACGGGCCCGCCCTCCTCACGGCGTGCCCCGCGGGTCGGGCCACCGCACCGGTCGCCCGGCCGGCACCCGCTCGCGGGCCCGCTCGTTCCGGTCGTTCGCTTTCCACGATCGCGAGAGGCGAGCTCAGAGCGGCGCCCTCTGGCGCCGCCGCCCCTCGCCCCGCTCGCGCTCCCGGTCGCGTTCGCGCGGTGGCTCGCCCTCGGGGCGCGCCGGCCGCGGCTGCACCGGGATCTCGGCGCCGGTGGTCTGGTCGACCGCCCGCATCGAGAGCTTGATCTTGCCGCGATCGTCGATCGCCAGGACCTTGACCTTGACCTGGTCGCCCTCCTTGACGACGTCCGTCACCTTGTTGACCCGCTCGTTGGCGAGCTCGGAGATGTGGCAGAGGCCGTCCTGGTTGCCGAGGAAGTTGACGAAGGCCCCGAAGTCGACCACGCGGACCACCTTACCGGTGTAGATCGCCCCCACTTCCGGCGTGGCGGTGAGCCCGCGGATCCAATCGACCGCCCGCTGGGCGGCCGCCGGATCGGTCGAGGCGATCTTGACCTTGCCGTCGTCCTCGATGTCGATCTTGGTGCCGGTCGTCTCCGTGATCTCGCGGATGACTTTGCCGCCCGGGCCGATCACCGCACCGATCTTGTCGGTCGGAATCTGGATGGTGATCACCCGCGGCACGGTCTCGCGGAGATCCTCGCGGGCCCGGCCGATGGCCTTGGCCATCTCGGCCAGGATGTGCATGCGGCCCTCGCGTGCCTGCTCGAGGGCGATCCGCATGATCTCCTCGGTGATGCCGGCGATCTTGATGTCCATCTGCAGCGAGGTCACGCCGCGTTCGGTGCCGGCGACCTTGAAGTCCATGTCGCCGAGATGATCCTCGTCGCCCAGGATATCGGAGAGCACCGCGAAGCGGTCGCCCTCCTTGATCAACCCCATGGCGATGCCGGCGACCGGCCGGGCCAGCGGCACACCCGCGTCCATCATGGCGAGGGAGGCGCCGCAGACCGTCGCCATCGACGAGCTGCCGTTGCTCTCGGTGATCTCCGAGACGACCCGGATCGTGTAGGGGAACTGGTCCTTGGGCGGCAGGAGCGGATGAGTCGCCCGCCAGGCGAGCTTGCCGTGGCCGACCTCGCGCCGACCGGGCGAACCGATCCGCCCGGTCTCGCCCACCGAGTAGGGCGGGAAGTTGTAGTGCAGCATGTAGTGCTCGCGGGCGTCGCCCTCGAGCGCGTCGATGATCTGCTCGTCTTGGCCGGTGCCGAGCGTGGCCACCACCAGTGCCTGGGTCTCGCCGCGG
Source organism: Geminicoccaceae bacterium (assembly GCA_036759485.1). Lineage (GTDB taxonomy): Bacteria > Pseudomonadota > Alphaproteobacteria > Geminicoccales > Geminicoccaceae > JANXAZ01. The sequence continues at coordinate 5,578 of DAIOUO010000091.1, forward strand.
GTGAAGAGCGCGGAGCCGTGGACCCGTGGCAGCACCCCGACCGCCGCCTGGATCGGCCGGATGCTCCTGGTGTCGCGGCCGTCGATCCGGCGGCCTTCGTCGAGGATGCGCGAGCGGACGACCTTGGCCTCGAGCTCCTTGAAGCGCTCGGCCACGACGATCGCCTTGGCCGGGTCCTCGCCGGCGAGCTCGGCCACCACCTTGGCCTTGATCGCCCCGACCTTCTCGTGGCGCAGCTGCTTGACCGGCTCCTGGTAGGCCTCGGCGAGCTCGGCGCGGGCGAGCCGTTCGAGCTCGGCGTCGAGCGCCGAATGGTCCGGCGGCGTGAACTCCCAAGGATCCTTGGCGGCCTCCTCGGCGAGCCGGAGGATGAGGTCGATCGCCGGCTGGAAGCCCTTGTGGCCGAACATGACGGCCTCGAGCATCTGCGCTTCCGAGAGCTCGTGGGCCTCGGATTCGACCATCATGACGGCGTCGCGGGTGCCGGCCACGACGAGCTCGAGCTTGCCGCGCTTGACCTGCTCGATCGTCGGGTTGAGGACGAGCTTGTCGTCGACCAGCCCGACCTTGGCCGCACCGATCGGTCCGAGAAAGGGGATGCCCGAGATCGTGAGCGCTGCCGAGGCACCGATCATCGCGACGATGTCGGGGTCGGTCTCGCCGTCGTGCGCCAGGACCGTGCAGATGATCTGTGTCTCGTTCTTGAAGCCCTCCGGGAACAGGGGCCGGATGGGCCGGTCGATCAGGCGGGAGACCAGGGTCTCCTTCTCCGAAGGCCGGCCCTCGCGGCGGAAGAAGCCTCCCGGGATCTTGCCGGCGGCGAACGCCTTCTCCTGGTAGTTGACGGTCAACGGGAAGAAGTCCTGCCCCGGCTTGACCGAGCGGGCGGCGACGACGGTGCAGAGCACCACCGTCTCGCCGAGCGAGGCGAGCACCGCGCCGTCGGCCTGGCGGGCGAGCCGGCCGGTCTCCAGCGCGAGCCGCTTGCCGGCCCACTGGGTTTCCTTGCGTGTGATGGTGAACATCGTGATCTTCGCCTTTCACCGCGCCCGATCGGGCGCGTCTGTCCGCTGCGACCGGCGGCCGGCGCACCTCAACGGCGCAGGCCGAGCCGGTCGATCAGCCGCTGATAGCGGCCCTGGTCGCGCCGCTTGAGGTAGTCGAGCAGCCGGCGCCGCTGTCCGACCATCATCAGAAGGCCGCGCCGCGAGGCGTAGTCCTTCTGATGCGTCTTGAGGTGCTCGGTCAGGTTGGCGATCCGCTCCGAGAGCAGCGCCACCTGGACCTCGGGCGAGCCGGTGTCGGCGGCCCCCGTCGCGTATTCCTTGATGAGCGCCTGCTTGCGCTCCGCGGTGATCGACATCGGCCTCACTCCTGTGGCCGGGCGGTCCTGCCGCCCTCGAGGTTGAACACCCGCAGCGGGCTGAGCTCGGCGCCCTCGAGCCGGGCGAGCGCGACGAGCTCGCCGCCCCGGGTCACCTTGATCGTGGCTCCGTCGACCGCGTCCTCGCCCAAGAGGCGGGGGACGATGCGGATCGGCTGGCCACTCCTGAGCCGCAGCGCCTGCGGCTCGGTGACGGCGAGCGCCGGGATGCCGGCCAACGCCGTCGCCACCGAGATCAGTGCCTGGGGCAGCGAGTCCTCTTCGACCAGCCGCGCCAAGGCGTCGAGAGTGATCGCGCGATCGAGCCCGAACGGCCCGACCGCGGTGCGGCGGAGCGCCGCGACATGGGCGTAGCAGCCGAGCGCCTCGCCGAGGTCGCGGGCGAGCGCCCGCACATAGGCGCCCTTGCCGCAGGTCATGGCGAAGCGGGCGTGGTCGGGATCGGGCCGCGCCACCAGACGCAGCTCGTCGATCCGCACCGGCCGCGGTTCGAGCTGCACGGGCTCGCCGCGGCGAGCCAGATCGTAGGCCCGCTCGCCCTGCACCTTGACCGCGGCGAAGGCCGGCGGGCGCTGCAGGATCTCGCCGCGGAAGGCCTCGAGCGCCGCCTCGATCTCGGCGTCGCTCGGCCGCTTCGGGCTCGTGGCGATCGGCCGGCCCTCGGCGTCGTCGGTGTCGCGCGCTTCGCCCAAGCGGAGCGTGAAGTCGTAGGTCTTGCGGGCGTCCATCACGTACTGGACGGTTTTGGTCGCCTCGCCGAGGGCCACCGGCAAGATCCCGGTGGCGAGCGGGTCCAGGGTTCCGCCGTGGCCGACCTTCTGAGCCTGGGTCAGCCGCTTCACCTGGTTGACGACCTCGGTCGAGGTGATCCCGGGCCCCTTGTCGATCGCGAGCCAGCCGTGGATCGGCCGTCCCTTACGCGCGCGGCTCATCCTCGTCCTCCGCCGCGGGCCCGAGGTGCAGCCGGGCCCGCTCCTCGGCCAGGAGCCGCTCGATCCGGGCTGCCTCGTCGAACAGCGCATCCGCCACGAAACGCAGTCGGGGCGCGTATTTGAGGTGCATTTCGCGGGCCAGGCGACCGGCCAGGATCGGGGCCGCGCGCTCGAGGGCGGCGCGCGCCTCGGCCGAGAGGGGTCGCCCCAGTTCGGTGGCGAAGACGGTGGCCTGGCGGAGGTCGCGGGTGATCCGGACCTCGGCCACGGTGACGCTCACCGCCTCGAGGCGCACATCGTGGATCTCGCCGCGCATCAGGCTCTCGGCGAGGAGATGACGGATCCGCTCGGCCACCCGCAGCTGGCGCTGCGAGGGTTCGGATCCGGCGGTCCGGCCGGGGCCGGGTTCAGAGCGTGCGCGCAACCTCTTGCACCTCGAACACCTCGATCACGTCGCCCTGGCGGATGTCGTTGTAGCCCTCGATCGACATACCGCACTCGAAGCCTTCCTTGACCTCGCGCACATCCTCCTTGAAGCGCTTGAGCGAGCCCAGCACGCCCTCGAAGACGACCACGTCGTCGCGCAAGAGCCGAGCCCGGGCGCCGCGCTTGACCACCCCGTCGGTCACCATGCAGCCGGCCACCTTGCCGACCTTGGTGATGTTGAAGACCTCGCGGATCTCGGCGCGGCCGAGCACCACCTCCTTGGCCTCCGGGGCGAGCATGCCGGAGAGCAGGCCCTTCACCTCGTCGAGCAGCTCGTAGATGATCGAGTAGTAGCGGATCTCGATGCCGGAGCGCTTGGCGAGCTCGCGGGCCGGGGCGTTGGCGCGGACGTTGAAGCCCAGGATCACCGCCTTGCTCGCCTGGGCCAGGATCACGTCGCTCTCGGTGATGGCACCCACCCCGCCGTGCAGGACGCGCACGCCCACCTCCTCGGTCTTGAGCTTCTCGAGACCGGCGGTGATCGCCTCGAGCGAGCCGTGGACGTCGGATTTGACGACCACCGGCAGCTCTTTGAGCGTGCCCTCCTTGATGCCCTTGAACATCTCCTCGAGGGAGGTCGGCTTGATCGCGCCGGCGGCGAGCTGCTGCTGCTCGCGCTTCTTGCGCTGGCGGTACTCGGCGATGTCGCGCGCCCGCTTCTCGCTCTCGACCACCTGCAGCCGGTCGCCCGGCTCGGGCACGCCGTCGAGCCCCAGCACCTCGACCGGCATCGAGGGGCCGGCACTCTCGACCGTCTGACCGCGATCGTCGATGAGCGCCCGGACCCGGCCCCACTGGGCGCCGGCGATGACGATGTCGCCGTCCTTGAGCGTGCCGTTCTGGACGAGCACCGTGCAGACCGGCCCGCGGCCGCGGTCGAGCTTGGCCTCGATCACCGTGCCGCTCGCCTCGCGGTTCGGGTTGGCCTTGAGGTCCAACAGCTCGGCCTGCAGCTGGATCGCCTCGATCAGCTTGTCGAGCCCGATCTTCTTGACCGCGCTCACCGGCACCGCCAGCACGTCGCCGCCGAACTCCTCGACCACGACCTCGTGCGAGAGCAGCTCCTGCTTGACCCGGTCGGGGTTGGCCTCGGGCTTGTCGATCTTGTTGATCGCCACCACGATCGGCACCTTGGCCGCCTTGGCGTGGCGGATCGCCTCGATGGTCTGCGGCATGACGCCGTCGTCGGCTGCCACCACGAGGACGACGATGTCGGTGACCGAGGCGCCGCGCGCCCGCATCGCCGTGAAGGCCGCGTGGCCCGGCGTGTCGATGAAAGTCACCGGCATGCCGGTGCCGATGTCGACCCGGTAGGCGCCGATGTGCTGGGTGATGCCGCCGGCCTCGCCGGCCGCCACGTTGGCGTGGCGCAGCGCGTCCAGGAGCGAGGTCTTGCCGTGGTCGACATGGCCCATGACCGTCACCACGGGCGGGCGGGGCACCAGATCCTCGGGTCGGTCGACGGCCCCCTCGATGCCCTCCTCGACGTCCGCTTCGCTCACGCGCTTCACCTTGTGGCCGAACTCGGTGACGATCAGCTCGGCGGTGTCGGCGTCGATCACCTGGTTGATCGTCGCCATGACACCGTTCTTCATGAGCATCTTGATGACCTCGGCCCCGCGCACCGCCATGCGGTTGGCGAGCTCCTGGACGGTGATGCTCTCCGGGAGCACGACCTCGCGGGTGACCGGCTGCTCCTTCGCCGCGACCTGCTGGCGGTGGCGCTGCTGGTGCCGGCGGATCGAGGCGAGACTACGGACCCGCTCCTCCTCCTCACCGTCGAGCACCGCGCGGATCGGCCGCGGCTTCTCTTCCCGGACCGGCTTGAGAGTCGGCCGGCTGGTCTTGGCCTTGAGCCGGCCGCCGCGCTCCTTCTCGTCCTCCTCCTCGATCTCGGCCAGCGTCCGCTCGGGCTTGGCCGGTTTGCGCTCGAGATCGGCCTTGTCGACCTCGACCGCCGGCGCGGCCGAGGGAGCGGCCGTCCTGCTCGTCTTCTCGGCCTCGCGGGCCTTGCGCTCCTCTTCCTCGAGCAGCTTCCTGGCCTGCTCCTCGGCCTTGCGGCGGGCCTCCTCCTCGGCGCGCTTGCGCGCCTCCTCCTCGGCCTTGCGCTTGGCCGCGGCCTCTTCCTCGGCCTTGCGCCGAGCCTGCTCCTCGGCGGCCCGCCGGGCCAGCTCCTCGGCCCGCTTCCTGGCCTCTTCCTCGGCCTTGCGAGCTTCGGTGAGCGCTCGCAGCCGGCTCTCCTTCTCTTCCTTGGTGAGCGGCTTGAGCACGACGTGCCGCCGCACCGGTGCCGCCGGCGTGGTCGGGGGCGCCGGCTGCTGGGGCCGGGCCTCGACCGCCGGGCGCGGCCGGGCGGCGGCTTGCGGAACGGCGGTCGAGGGCGCCGCCGCGGTCGGGCCGGCGGCGGGTGCGGTCGGCCCCGGGG
>DAIOUO010000092.1:0-10721 GCA_036759485.1 Geminicoccaceae bacterium
GGCCGGCGCGGACCTCTGGAGACGAGCGCGCCGCGCGATGCCCGAGCTTCCCGCTTCGATCGATGCCACCATCGAGCTTCTGGCCCGTGGCCGCTACGTGGCCGACCGCCCGCTCGCGACGGCGCTGTTCCTCGCCTTGAAGCTCGCTCGTCCGCTCTTTCTCGAGGGCGAGGCGGGGGTCGGCAAGACCGAGATCGCGAAAGTGCTGGCCGAGACCCTCGGCCGCAACCTCATCCGCCTCCAGTGCTACGAAGGGCTGGATGTCGCCGCGGCGGTCTACGAGTGGAACTATCAGCGGCAGATGCTCGAGATCCGGCTCGCCGAGGCGGCCGGGATCACCGATCGCGAGGGGCTCGCCCAGGACATCTTCGCCGAGCGGTTCCTGATCCGCCGGCCGCTCCTGCAGGCCCTCGAGCCGGACTTCCGCGGCCCGCCGGTGTTGCTCATCGACGAACTCGACCGCACCGACGAGCCGTTCGAGGCTTTCCTCCTCGAGGTGCTTTCCGACTTCCAGATCACCATCCCCGAGATCGGCACGATCAAAGCCGAACAGCCGCCGATCGTGGTGATCACGAGCAACCGCACCCGCGAGATCCACGACGCCCTCAAGCGTCGCTGTTTCTATCATTGGGTCGATTATCCCTCGATGGAGCGCGAGCTCGAGATCGTCCGCGTCAAGCTGCCGGGTGTGGAGGAGCGACTGTCGCGCCGGATCGTGCTGTTCGTCCAAGAGCTCCGCAAGCGCGACCTGTTCAAGCTGCCGGGGGTGGCCGAGACGCTGGATTGGACGCGGGCGCTCACCACGCTCGACTGCCTCGAGCTCACGCCCGGCGTCATCAACGACACGCTCGGCACACTCTTGAAGTATCAGGACGACATCGCCAAGATCCGGGGCTCCGAGGCGGCCAAGATCCTGGCCGAGATCAACACGAGGCTCGAGGGGGCGCGCAGCTGAGGGACGAGACCACCGACGCGCCCGGCGGCGGCCGGCTCGCCCGCAACGTGGTCCACTTCGTCCGGGCGCTGCGGGCGGCCGGCCTTCCGGTCGGTCCGGGCCACGCGCTAAGAGCGCTCGAGGCGGTGGAGGCGGTGGGTCTCGAGCGGCGCTCCGATCTCTATTGGACGTTGCACTCCGTGCTGGTCAACCGGCGCGACCAGCAGCCGATCTTCGACCAGTGCTTCCACGTCTTCTGGCGCGACCCGAAGATTCTCGAGCGGATGATGCAGCTCCTCCTGCCACAGCTCGAGACGGACCGGCCGGTCGAGCGCGAGGAGCTGAGCCGGCGGGTGGGCGAAGCCCTCGGACCCGAGAAACTGCCGGGGCGGGGCGAGGGCGAGGAGGAGGCGAAAGAGCCCGAGATCGAGCTCGATGCGGTGCTCACCTGGTCGGCACGCGAGCAGCTCCGGACCAAGGACTTCGAGCAGATGTCGGCGGAGGAGCTCGAAGAAGCGCGCAAGGCGATCGCCCGGTTGCGGCTGCCGATCATGGAGGTCCGCACCCGCCGCTTCTCGCCCGACCCGCATGCGGTGCGGATCGATCTGCGGCGGACCCTGCGCCGCTCGCTGCGCGGTGGGGCGGCTTCGATCGACCTCGTGCGCAAGCGGCCCCGGACCCGTCATCCGCCGCTCGTGATCCTGTGCGACGTGTCGGGCTCGATGGCCCGCTACTCGCGGATGCTGCTTCTCTTCATGCACACGCTCGCGAGCGATCGGGATCGGGTCTCGAGCTTCGTCTTCGGGACCCGGCTCACCAACATCACCCGTTACCTGCGTTTCCGCGACGTCGACCAGGCGCTCGCCAAGGTCGGCGAGGTGGTTCAGGACTGGTCCGGAGGGACCCGGATCGGCGCCTGCCTCGCCGAGTTCAACCGGACCTGGTCGCGGCGGGTGCTCGGCCAGGGAGCCGTGGTACTCCTGATCACCGACGGGCTCGACCGCGACGCGGGCGAGGGCCTCGCCGCCGAGATGGAGCGGCTGCACAAGAGCTGCCGGCGGCTGATCTGGCTCAACCCGCTCCTGCGCTTCGAGGCCTACCAGCCGATCAGTGCCGGGGCGCGGGCGATGATCCGCCACGTCGACGAGCTCCGCTCGGTGCACAATCTCGAGAGCCTCGAGGAGCTCACCCGCGTGCTCTCGCAGGAGCGGCCGCGACGCGCGGAGGGGCTCTCGGAGTGGGTGGCGGCTTCCGAGCGGAGGGTGGCGTGAGCGAAGCGGAGCGGCTCTTGCAGGAGGCGCTCGCCTGGAAGCGCGAGGGGCGCAAGGTGGCGATCGCGACGGTGGTGACCACCTGGGGCTCCTCGCCGCGGCCGGTGGGCTCGATGCTGGTGGTGGACGAGACCGGGCGAATGGCGGGCTCGGTCTCGGGCGGTTGCATCGAGGGGGCGGTGGTCAAGGAGGCGCGCGAGATCATGGAAGGAGCCCCGCCGCGCCTGCTCGACTTCGGCGTCACCAACGAGCAGGCCTGGGAGGTCGGGCTCGCCTGCGGCGGCAAGGTCCAGGTCTGGGTGGAGGCGCTCGCTTGAAGGTCGCCCTCGCCGAACGGCTGCTCGAGGCCCGCGCCGCCGGGCGCCGCGCCTGTCTCGTGCGGTTCCTGCGGACCGGCGAGGAGGCGCTCGTGGTCGCGGGCGAGCAGGTGATCGGGCCCGATCTGCCCGATGCGGTGCTCGACGCGATCGAGACGGCGCACCGGTACGACCGCTCGACCACGATCGCGACCGAGGCGGGCCCGGTCTTCCTCCAGGTCTTCAACCCGCCGCTGCGGCTGATCGTCGTGGGTGCGGTGCACATCGCCCAGGCACTCGTGCCGATGGCGGCCCTCGCGGGCTATGCCGTCACGGTGATCGACCCCAGGCGCGGCTTCGCCACGGCCGAGCGGTTCCCGAACACCACCCTGCTCGACGCCTGGCCGGACGAGGCGATGGAATCCCTCGCTCCCGATCTGCGGACAGCGGTCGTGACCTTGACCCACGACCCCAAGCTCGACGATCCGGCCCTCGACGTGGCGCTGCGCTCGGAGGCCTTCTACATCGGCGCGCTCGGGTCGAAGCGGACGCACGCGGCGCGCCTCGAGCGGCTCGCCGCGATGGGCCACGGGCCCGCGGCGCTGGCCCGCATCCACGGACCCGCCGGGCTCGACATCGGTGCCGTGAGCCCGGCCGAGATCGCGATCTCGATCTTGGCCGAGATGACCCGGGTGCTGCGGTGCGAGGGGTGAAGCTCGGCGGCCGCGCGATGCGGCCAGGATCCGGTTCTTCGTCGCCGGCGCCAGGAGCGGCGATTGTTCGATCGCGTCGATCGTTCTCCTAGAACCTCCGGCAGTGTCGTCGTACGGCCAGATCACGTCCCAGGCCGAAAACGGCATTCACGGGACCATGCGGGTCGAGACCTGCTCGAGCGTTTCGAGGATCTCGGCCCGTCGCGGATTGTCCTCCTCGATCATGTCCTCGTAGTGCATCCAGCCGAGCTTCGCCTTCTGCCAATCCGGCCCGTGGCTGGCCGCGGTCCGCTGGTCGAAGGTCGTGCTCCGTGCCCGAGCGAACGCGCCGACGAGCGCGTCGCGATCCGTCTGCGAGAGTTCGGCCAGATCGGGCGGCTCGTTCTCGCCCCGAACCCGGAAGCCTTCGATCGACCAGGGACAGCGCTCGGCACCGAGTTCCGCGAGCCAACAGGGCTCGCCTTCGAGCATCTCGTGGATCTCGACCGGCACGGGCCCGCAGCGCATCGCACGGTACCCGTGCCCCGAAGATCGGCCGTCCCCAGCGGTTCGGATGCTCCTTGTCGGCGAAATAGCAGGTCTTCGGGATCGTGTGCGGGTCGAGCGGCTGCGGTCGCGCCTCCTGCAGCATCCACTGCACGGCGGCCCGCGCTTTGGCCGGTGCGAAGCGGAACCGGATCGTGCTCGATCTCGAACGATGAGTGACAGGTGAGCGCGGTTACCCGATGGGCGCTACCCCGCTCGGTAGGGCCAGCCGCCGAACCGACCGGCTTTCTGCATGAGAAATCAACCATAAAGAGACCAATGATGCAGGGCGGCTTGTCTCGACGCGCTGCTGAAAACCGGGCATTTTGCGACCATTGGTCGAAAGAGGGGTATGGGGACAGGGATGGCGAACGATCTCGAGGGCATTCTCGTGGTGAGCCTCGAGCAGGCCGTGGCCGCACCCTATGCCGCTCGGCTCTTGGCCGATGCGGGGGCCCGGGTGATCAAGGTCGAGCGGCCCGAGGGGGACTTCGCCCGCGCCTACGACGGCTACGCCATGGGTCTGTCGGTCAACTTCGTGTGGCTCAACCGCGGCAAGCAGTCGATCGCCCTCGACCTCAAGAAGGCCGAGGACAAGGCGCTGCTCGAGCGGATCCTGGCCAAGGCCGACGTCTTCATCCAGAACCTGGCACCGGGGGCCACCGCACGGCTCGGTCTGGGCTCGGCGGAGCTGCGGGCCCGGTTTCCCCGGCTGATCACCTGCGACATCTCGGGCTACGGCGAGGACGGGCCCTGCAAGCACCTCAAGGCGTACGATCTCCTCGTCCAGGCCGAGAGCGGACTCGCCTCGGTCAACGGGATCGGCGACGAGCCGGCGCGGGTGGGGGTGTCGATCTGCGACATCGCCGCCGGGATCACCGCGGCGGCGGCGATCTTCCGGGCCCTCTACGCCCGCGAGCGGACCGGTGAGGGCCGGGGCATCGAGGTCTCGCTCTTCCACAGCATCGGCGACTGGATGAACGTGCCCTGGATGACCTTCGCCTATGGTGGGGTGGAGCCGCCCAAGCTCGGCCTGCACCATCCGACGATCGCTCCCTACGGCGCCTATGCCTGCGGCGACGGCAGAGCGGTGCTGATCGCCATCCAGAACGAGCGCGAATGGGCGCGCTTCTGCGCCGAGGTGTTGAAACGGCCGGAGCTCGCGAGCGACGCCCGCTTCGCCACGAACCCCGAGCGGGTCAAGAATCGTTCGCTGTTGGATGCGGTCATCCTCGATGCCTTCGCCGCACACGACCGCGAGGCCGTGATCCGGGCGCTCGAGGCGGCGCAGATCGCCTACGGCCGGCTCTCGAGCCTGGCCGATCTTTCCAACCACCCGCAGATGCGCTGGCTCGAGGTGCCGACCGGGGTCGGGCCGATCCGCGTCATCGGCCCGGGCGCTCGCTTCCGGGACGACGTGGACGACCCCGGGCCGGTGCCCGAACTCGATAGCCACGGCGCGCTGATCCGCGCGGAATTCGCCGCCGATTGAGCGCCGCGCCGCCCGGGTCCGGTGCGCCCTACTCCATCCGGCGGGCGAGCGAGACGGCGTAGGCGGCGCTGCGGATCGCGAGGATCGGGTCGGCCGACGGCTCGAAACCGGGTGCCAGATTGTCCGGGCGGAACATGACGGGATCGCAGGAGCCCTTGGTGCCCGGTGGGTCGGCCGAGCGGATCTCGAGCCGGGCGATCGTGACGATCGGCCGATCCTCGGGCCAGGTCACGGTCGGATCGTCGAGCGGGTCGCCGGGCGCGCCCAGATGGAGTCGCACCGTCCAGGCGGCGGGACCCTTGGCCAGCCGTTCGTGCAGTTCGGCCGCGAGGAAGTCGTCGCCTTTCTGTTTCAGCTCGTCTTCGCCGAGGCCGACCACGCCGGCATCGGGGGTGAAGCTCCAGCGTACCGGCTTCTTCTCGCCCTTGGTGTCGGTCATCCAGAAGGTGTGGATGCCCCAATAGGGCGTGGTGGCGTAGCTCGCGGTGATCGGGGCCTTGGCCATGTAGGCGGGCTGGACCTTGGTGTCCGGGTGCGCGTCCATGAAGGCCTTGGCCTTCTCGGGATCGGGCTTGCCCGTGGCCGGGTCGGGCGCACGGGCGCGCAGGAGGCCCAAGAAGGTGTCGGGGTCCTTGGCGGCGAACACCGGAGCCGAGAGAAGGACGAAATCGTGCTCCGCACCGCCCGGCAGCTCGATGTGGAGGGCGAGGCCGCGCGGGGTGCGGCTCTTGTCGGAGACCTTGGGGTTGCCGCCGGCGAGCGAGAACCGGGCGACGACGGGCGCCTCGGCCGCGAAGAGCGGGCTCGGCGCAAGCATGCGCGCTTCCGCGGTCGGGATCCAACGGCCCTCGGCGCAGGTGCCCTTGGCGTGCGAGGCGCGCAGGCCCTTGTGCTTGCCGAACACGGCGTTGAGCGCGTCGACCAGGGCTTCCGGCGTCGCCTCGGCGGCCATGCTCGGTGCGGCGGCGGCGATCGTGGCGACGACACCGGCGTAGAGCGCGAGTCTCCGCTTGCCCATCGTTGCGTTCCTCCCCGTGATCGGTCGGCGCCGCGAAAACCGTGACGCCCAAGAGATCTTAGGTCCGCTCGTCCGCGTTTCCAACCGTGGCGTCGTACGGCCGGTGCGCGATCCGACTTTGCCGACATCCGGGTTCGTGGCATTCGCTGGTCGGAGGCGTGCGCTGGGGAGCGACGAAGCCGAGCCGTGTCCGGAGCGGGCGAAGGCGAGATCGGGGATGTCGTGCCGGTCGCGGTGGAGCCGCCGGGCCGACCTTTGCCGCTCGGGCCGACGCGGCTGTTCCCGCTGCTCCGCATCCGCGGACTCGTATCGGCCGCCGAGCCGCGCGAAGCGGCGGACAAGATCCGCCGAGCCGCGCTCCAGTGGCTGGAGCGACGGGCGGGGAAATTGCCGCCGGAGGCCTGGGGGTTCGGCCCGTTCGGCGTCGATCACGCCGGCTCGGCTGCCGAGGTGGCGCGTGCCGAGACGGTCGGCGGCGAGCTCTGGGCGGCGCGGCTGCGCTATCCCGACGAGGCACACGCGGGTCGCGTCTGGCGCACCGAACTCACCCTCGCCCGAAGCGAGGCCGAGCTGCGCTTCGGCCTCAGGCTCGATCTCGCTGCACGCGAGGAGAGCCCGCTCGTCGAGATCTCCGTTCCGCGCATCGCCCGCTTCGTGGTCGGCCGGATCGGGCTCCGGGCCGGCGCCTCGCTCCCCGGGCTCGCGCTCCGGCGCTGCGCGGACGGAAGGGCGCTCGCCGAGCATCTGCGGCACCCCGAACGCACCTTGCCGGTGATCGTGCTCTCGCTCGTCCCGGGCGAGCAGCAGCCCTGGACCGGCCTTTTGCAGCCGAAGCGGCTGGCCGAGCGGCTCGCCGGCATCGCCGAGGTCCACCTCCTGTCGGTCGGGGCGAGCTTCGAGCTGTCGGATGCGCTCACCAAGAAGTGGGGATGCTATCTCGGGGCCGTGCGTGTCTACCGCGCCCCGTTCCGGCCGGAGGTGGACGGCTGGGCGCGGCACCCGCTCTTCTTGCCCGATCGGATCCGCTCGTTCGAGCGGGATACCGGCACGTCCTTCGCGATGCATCTCTCGATGCTGGTCGCGCGCGAGAGCCTGGGCCCGAGCCGACCCGAGCTCGAGGTCCCGACCTTCGCCCGCGTGCAGGCGCTGGCCCGCGATCTCCGGCTGCGCGCCGCGCGCGAGGAGGGACAGACCGCCGAGCAGCTGCTCGCTCTGGCCGAGGAGGAAATTCGCGGCCTGAAGCAGCGGCTCGAGGAGCAGGAACGGGAGTACGAAACCCGTCGAGGCGAGCTCGAGCTCTTGCTCGACGAGGCGGAACGCGAGCGTGAAGAAGCGCTGGCCGAGCTGCGGGCGGCGCGCGTCCGGATCGCGAGCCTCGAGGAACGGCTCCGGACCGCGCGCAACGACCCGGATCGCGAGGTACCGCCGTTGGCTAGCTATGCCGACATCGGCGACTGGGCCGAGCGGCATCTGGCCGGCCGGCTCGTCCTCCTGCCGCGGGCGATCCGCGACGCCAAGGACGGGCTGTTCGAAGACCCGGCACTCGTCGGCCGCGCGCTCCTCTACCTGGCAGGGCCCTATCGACGGATGCGGCTTTCGGGTGGCGAGGATGCTCGGCGGGCGAACGCGGAGGCGCTCGCCGGCCTCGGGCTCGAGAACAGCTCGGTCGGCGGCGATCTCGAGCTTTTTGCCGACCGATTCCGGGTCGACTGGCGCGGGCAGAAGCGGCTGCTCGACCAGCACGTCAAGAACGGCAACGCGCGCGACCCACGCCATTGCCTTCGGATCTACTATTTTTGGGACGAGGCAGAGCAGCTCGTCGTGGTCGGCTCGCTGCCCGGCCACATCCGAACCGGTGCGACATGACACGAGACACGCCGATCGCCGGCCGGGCTTTCCGGTCCCTGTCGATCCCCGGCCTGCGCGTCGAACGGGCGCTCGGGCGGGAGTTCCTGCTCGTCGAGCCCGAGCTTCTCGCGGCGCTGGCCGAGACCGCCTTCGCCGAGGTCCAGCATTTCTTCAGGGCTTCGCACCTCGCGCAACTCCGGGCGATCCTCGACGACCCCGAGGCCTCGGCGGGCGACCGCTTCGTGGCGATGGAGCTCTTGAAGAACGCGGTCGTGGCCTCGGGCGGCCTCTTCCCCTCTTGCCAGGACACCGGCACCGCCACCGTCTACGGCTGGAAGGGCGAGGCCGTGCTCGTCGAGGGCGATCCGGTGGCTGCGCTCGAAGCGGGGATCGCGCGCTGCTGGGCCACCCGCAACCTCCGCTCCTCGCACCTCGCGCCCCTTTCGATGTACGAGGAGAGGGACACCGGCACCAACCTGCCGGCGCAGATCGAGCTCGGGGCCGTTTCGGGCGATCGTTTCCGGCTCCTGTTCGTCGCCAAGGGCGGCGGCTCGGCCAACAAGACCTTTCTCTTCCAGGAGACGAAGCGGCTCCTCGACCCCGACCGGCTCCTGGCTTTCCTCGAGGAGAAGATCCGGACCCTGGGGACGGCCGCCTGCCCGCCCTATCACCTCGCGATCGTGGTGGGCGGGCTCTCGGCCGAGCAGTGCCTGAAGACCGTCAAGCTCGCCTCGACCCGGGCGCTCGACGACCTGCCGACCGCGGGCGACGCCTCGGGCCGGGCCTTCCGCGACCTCGAGACCGAGCGGCGGGTGCTCGAACTCACGCGCCGGATCGGAATCGGCGCCCAGCTCCTGGGCAAATATCTCTGCCACGACGTCCGCGTGATCCGCCTGCCGCGGCACGCCGGGTCGTTACCCGTGGGTCTCGGCGTGTCCTGCTCGGCCGACCGGCAGATCGAGGCGTTCGTGAGCCCCGCGGGCGTTTTCCTCGAAGAGCTCGAGCACGACCCGGCCCGCTTCCTGCCGGAGCGCCCGGTCGATCTCGCCGAGGCGGTGGCGATCGACCTCGACCGGCCGATGGCGGCGATCCGGGCCGAGCTCGCGCGCCTGCCGGTCGGCACGCCCCTTCTGCTTTCCGGTACCATGATCGTGGCGCGTGACCAGGTTTTCGCCGCGCTCGCGAAGAGGCGAGCGGCGGGCGTCGCTCTGCCGGCCTATCTGCGCGATCACCCGATCTACCACGCCGGGCCGGCACGCGCGCCCGAGGGCTGGCCCGCGGGATCCTTCGGGCCCACCACAGCGGCCCGGATGGACCCCTACATGCCGGACTTCCAGGCCGAAGGAGCGGCCCTCGTCACCGTCGCCAAGGGCAACCGCTCCGGCCTCGTCGTCCGGAGCTGCGAAAAGAACGGCGGCTTCTATCTGGCCGGGATCGGCGGGGCGGCGGCGGTCACCGCCAAGGACCGGATCCGCGCGGTCGAGGTGATCGACTTTCCCGAATTCGGCATGGAAGCCGTCCACCGCATCGAGGTGGACGGCTTCCCGGCGTTCCTCGTCATCGACGACAAGGGCAACGATCTCTACGGGGCGCGTGTCGCCGGCCGGTGAGGAGGAGGCCGTAGGCGGCGCCGGCGGCTTCGCTCACTTGCCCTTGCCGCCTCCGCCACCCTTGCCGCCGCGGTCCTTGTCCTTGCCCTTGTCCTTGCTCTTGCCCTCGCCCACGGCGGGCTCGTCGACGTCCCGCCGTTTGTCCTTCTTCGGCTTGCCGTAATAGCCGGGACCGCCCTTGACCTTCGAAGAGGTCTGCTGGAGCGTGCGCGGGTCGTAATAGGCCTCGACGTACTGGCCCTGCGGGTTCACGCCCTCGACCTCGTACTGGCCTTTCTCGGCCTCGATCGAATGGACCTGCCAGCCCCGGCTCGTGAGCTGGCCCTGCAGCTCGCTCGCCGGTCGCCAGTTCGGCCCCGCCTGATCGTCGGAGGGGCTCGCCTGGACGGTCAGGCCGCCGTTCGTGACGGCGCAAGCCGCCACCGTCGCCAGAAGAATCCGGCGCATTCCTCGTCTCCCTCTCTTCGTCGCCGAACGGACGTCGTCCGACTAGTCTGTTCGGCTTGCCGCAGCTTTACGCATCGCTGACCGGGGCTTTGCGGCCGGTGATCATCGCTCGGACCAGGTTCTCGCCCCCGCGCCGGCTCTCGGCGAGCACGCCCAGGACGAGCGGGCCGATCAGGACCAGGGAACGTTGGCGGCGCCCGCGTGTACCTCCTCCGAGGCGCGCCCGAGCCCTCCCCCCAC
The DNA here is from genome assembly GCA_036759485.1 of Geminicoccaceae bacterium. Lineage (GTDB taxonomy): Bacteria > Pseudomonadota > Alphaproteobacteria > Geminicoccales > Geminicoccaceae > JANXAZ01. The sequence continues at coordinate 10,395 of DAIOUO010000092.1, forward strand.
CTCCTGCGCCAGCCGGCCCGAGCCGGCGGTGGCGGACAGCGCCGCGAGGAGCGCCAGGATCATCCGGTCGCCGATCGGGTTGTGGCCGAGAGGGCGGGGAGCGGCGCCCGGCAGCAGACCCCGCGCACAGGCCGGGACCTCGCGCGGCGGCCGGACGAAGTCCGAAAGCCGCGCGTGCCGGCTGCCGAGGAAGCCCCGGACGAGCCGGATCGCCACGATCGCGAGGACCGCGTAACCGGCCGCCCGGTGCCCCCGTTCGAGCGCCTCGGCGGTCGCCCGGGCGAGGCCGATCGCGACGACGAGGCTCCGGTGCGGGACCCGCACGAG
>DAIOUO010000093.1:0-10709 GCA_036759485.1 Geminicoccaceae bacterium
CGCGCTCCCCTCCCCTCTCCGGCCCCGATCCGAGCACTTACGCCGTTGCGTGTAACGCTCCTGGTCTTTCGGACCCTCGGCACCCTCGCGCTCACCTTCTTCGGGTTGCTCGCGGTCACCTTCGTGATCGGGCGGGTGGTGCCGATCGACCCCGTCCTCAAGATCGTGGGCGATCGAGCACTGCCCGAGGTCTACGAGCGCGTGCGGCAAGAGCTCGGCCTGCACCTGCCGATCTGGCAGCAGTTCCTCCTCTATCTGCAGAAGGTGCTGTCGGGCGACTTCGGCCGCTCGGCGCTCACGGGCCAGCCCGTGCTCGCCGACATCGCTCGCTTCTTCCCGGCCACGGTCGAACTCGCCACCGCGGCCACCCTCCTGGGCGTGCTGCTGGGCGTGCCGGCCGGGGTGGTGGCCGCGGTACACCGCGATCGCTGGCCCGACCATCTGGTCCGCGTGCTCGGCCTCGTGGGCTATTCGGTGCCGGTCTTCTGGCTCGGCCTCATGGGCCTCGTGCTGTTCTATGCGAAGCTCGGTTGGGTGGAGGGGCCGGGTCGGCTCGGTGTCGCCTTCGAGGACCTGCTCGAGCCCGCCACCGGCCTCCTCCTCTTGGACGCGGCGCTCTCCGGCGAGTGGGAGATCTTCGCGAACGCCCTCGGTCACCTGATCCTGCCGGCTTCGGTCCTGGGCTATTTCTCGCTCGCCTACATCAGCCGGATGACCCGGAGCTTCATGCTCGCCGAGCTGCACCAGGAATACGTCACGACCGCGCGCGTGAAGGGCCTGCCGGAATGGCGGGTGGTGTGGCGGCACGCGTTCGGCAATTGCATGGTGCCCCTCGTCACCGTCGTGGCACTCTCCTACGGCTCGCTGCTCGAGGGCGCGGTCTTGACCGAGACCGTGTTCGCCTGGCCGGGCCTCGGCCGCTACATCACCGATTCGCTCTTCAACGCCGACATGAACGCGGTGCTCGGCGGGACGATCGTGGTGGGCTGCGTGTTCATCGGCCTCAACCTGTTCTCCGACCTGCTTTATCGACTGCTCGACCCGAGGGCGCGGACGTGAGCGGGTTGCGGGCTTGGCTCGAGGCACCGGTGCCGGCCTCGCGCGCCCAGGCGCGAGCGCAGGCCTGGTGGCTCGCCTGGTGTGCCTTCCGTGCCAACCCCATCGCGATGGTGGGGCTCGGGCTCGTCCTTCTCCTGCTCGTGACCGCGCTGTTCGCCCCTTGGCTCGCCGGCCGCTCGCCGATCGAGCAGGACCTCGCCAACCGGCTCGCACCCCCCTCGGCCGTGCACTGGCTCGGCACCGACGAGCTCGGCCGCGACATTTGGGCCCGGATCGTCTGGGGCTCGCGGATCACCCTCGCGATCGTCGGGATCGTGGTCGTGATCGTCGGTCCCCTGGGTCTCCTGGTCGGCACGGTCGCGGGCTATCTGGGCGGCTGGGTCGACACGGTACTGATGCGGCTGACCGACGTCTTCCTGGCCTTCCCGCGGCTGATCCTCGCCCTGGCCCTCGCCGCGGCCCTCGGGCCCGGGATCGAGAACGCGATCCTGGCGATCGCGGTGACCGCTTGGCCGCCCTACGCCCGGCTCGCCCGCGCCGAGACGCTGACGATCCGCAACAGCGACTTCATCGCCGCGGCGATCGTCCAGGGCGCCTCGACGCCGCGGATCCTCCTGGGCCATGTCGTGCCGTTGTGTCTCTCCTCGGTGATCGTCCGCCTCACCCTCGACATGGCGGGGATCATCTTGACCGCCGCCGGCCTCGGCTTTCTGGGCCTCGGCGCCCAGCCGCCGGCTCCCGAATGGGGGGCGATGATCGCGAGCGGCCGACAATACGTGCTCGACCAGTGGTGGGTCGCGGCCATGCCCGGGGCCGCGATCTTCCTGGTCTCGCTCGGCTTCAACCTCCTGGGCGACGGGCTGCGCGACGTGCTCGACCCCAAGGGCGGACGGGGCTGATGGCCGAGCCGTCGGCCCGCGCCCGTACCGAGCTCTCGCGGCTCACCGGGGCCGCACTGCACCCACTCGTCGAGGTCGCCGATCTCAGGGTCCGCTTCCCGACCCACCGGGGGCCGATCGAAGCGGTCAGGGGCGTCTCCTTCACCATGGGCGCCGAGCGCCTCGGCATCGTCGGCGAGTCGGGCTCGGGCAAGTCCACGGTCGGCCGGGCGCTCCTCGGCCTCGTCCCGCCACCGGGCGAGGTCACGGCCGAGCGCCTCGTGGTCGACGGTATCGACGTGCCGCGGGCGGGTCCCCGCACGCTGCGCGAGCTGCGCGGTGGCCGCGCCTCCATGGTACTGCAAGACCCGAAATTCTCCTTGAACCCGGTGATGCGGGTGGGGGTGCAGATCGTCGAGGCGGTGCGTCGACACCGGCGGATCGGTCGGCGCGAGGCCCGCGAGCGGGCCATGGCCATGCTGGAGGCGGTCCGCATCCGCGAGCCGGCGCGGGTCTTCCGCGCCTTTCCGCACGAGCTCTCGGGCGGGATGGGTCAGCGCGTCATGATCGCCATGATGTTGGTGGCCGAGCCGCGCCTCTTGATCGCCGACGAGCCGACTTCGGCCCTCGACGTCACCGTGCAGATGCAGGTGTTGGCGATCCTCGACGATCTCGTGGCGGCGCGCGGCATGGGGCTCGTCTTCATCAGTCACGATCTCGAGCTCGTGGCCTCCTTCTGCGATCGGGTGCTCGTCATGTACGACGGGCGGATCGTCGAGACCTGTCGGGCGCGCGAGCTCGCCGCCGCCCGCCATCCCTATACCCGCGGGCTCTTGGGCTGCCTGCCGAGGCTCGACACGCCGGCCCGCCGGCTCCCGACGCTCCGCCGCGATCCGGCCTGGACGGCGAGGCGATGATCGAGGTCGAGGGGCTCGAGGTGGTCTGGGGCCGGGGTACCCGGGCGCATCGGGCGGTCGCGGGCGTGAGCTTCGAAGTCCCCGCTGGCGGCACCTTCGGGCTCGTGGGCGAATCGGGCTCGGGCAAGTCGACCGTGCTCAAGGCCATCGTCGGGCTCGCCCCGATCTCGGCCGGCGAGATCCGGCTCGCCGGCCGGCCGCTCGGGACGCGGCGCGGCAAGGACTTCCGCAGAACCGTGCAGATGGTGTTCCAGGACCCGTACGGCTCGCTCCACCCGCGCCACACGGTCGACCGCGTCCTGGCCGAGGCCTGCGCGATCCACGGGCTCGACCGGCCCGAGGCGCGGATCCTGCGGATCCTCGAGGAGGTCGGGCTCGGGCCCGCCTTCCGCTTCCGCTATCCGCACGAGCTCTCGGGCGGCCAGCGCCAACGGGTGGCGATCGCCCGGGCGTTGATCGTCGAGCCCCGATTGTTGCTCTTGGACGAGCCGACCTCGGCGCTCGACGTGTCCGTCCAGGCCGAGATCTTGAACCTGCTCCTCGACCTCGAGGAGGCCCACGGCCTCTCCTGGATCTTCGTGAGCCACAATCTCGCGGTCGTCGCGCAGATGTGCACGCGGATCGCGATCATGAACAACGGCCGGATCGTCGAGCAGGCGACGGCCGAGCAGCTCGCGCGGGGCGAGCTCGCCGAGCCCTATTCGCGCCAGCTCCTGGCGGCGAGCCGCGGCTACGACCGGGCAGTGGCGGGCACGCTCGTCAACTACGATTGAGGCTCGCCGCGCGGCTTTCGGCGGACGGGCTCGAACCGCGGCAGGGGCGGCGGCGCGGAGCCGACCGAGCGTTAACGGGTTCTCAACCTTTTCGTGCGAGAACGCCCTCGACCCGGGCAGCGAGGTGCCGTGTCGCTCTTTCTCGTCCTCCTCGTGCTTTGCGGCCTTTGGGCATTCGCCGGCCGCACGGTCGCCGGTCGTCCCCGGCTCGCCCCGGTGGTCGGCCGCGCCCCGCGTCCGGGCGCCGACATCCGCGACTGCGGCGTCGTCGCGCTCGCCCGCCACGCTCCCCGCGGCGCACCCGCAGGCGTCCTCGAACGGCGCTGGTGCGCAGCCGCCGGCGGGCCGATGGGACCCGAGGCACCTTCGGCCGCGGCGGCGGCGGTTCGAGCTTCCCGCGCCCCACCCGATCGGCCCTCAGGCGGTCTCGATCGTGCCCTCCATCACGGTGACCGCGCCACCGGCCACCCGCGCCTCGACGACGAGACCGCCGCGCTTGAGCGCGTGGGCGGCCAGGAACGAGGGGCGTCCCATCTCGATACCCTGCGCGATGTGCCAGGCGAGATCACCGTCGGTCCGCGGGTCGGCCGCGGCCAGGAGGCCGGCGAGGGCCGCGGCCGCCGAACCGGTCGCCGGATCCTCCGGAACCCCGGCCCCGGGTGCGAACATGCGGGCACGCACCTCGATCCCGGGCGTGCCGGTCGCCCGGGTGAAGAGGTAGAGGAGCGGCTCCTCGAGGTCGCCCAGGACGGCGGCGAGGTGCGCGGGGTCCACCACCCGGGCTCTGCGCAGGGCGTCGACGGAGCGGAGCTCGACCATCAGGAACGAAAGCCCGGCACCGGCGACGCAAGGCGTGGGTCCCTCGGCGGCGAGGTCGGCCGTCGCGAGGCCGAGCGCACGGGCCACCGGCTCCTGCTCGAGCCGCGGCCCGTGCCGCGGTCGCTGCGGCGTGGTGAGCTCGGCCCGCACCGGCCTTCCCTCGTCGAACAGGACGGTGACCGGTACCGGCCCGGCGTTCTCCTCGAGCACGATCCGCACCCGCCCGTCGGGTCCCGCCGCGCAGCACCTGTCCCGCGCGAGGTAGAGGGCCGTGCCGATGGTCGGATGCCCGGCGAACGGCACCTCGAGCGCCGGAGTGAAGATCCGCAGCCGCGCCAGATGCGCCGGATCGTCCGGCGGCAGGACGAACACCGTCTCGGGATAGCCGAACTCGCGGGCGATCGCCTGCATCCGCCCGGCCTCGAGGCCCGAGGCCTCCGGCAGCACGGCCAGCGGGTTGCCGGCGAAACGGCGATCGGTGAAAACGTCGAGGGTGACGAAGCGGTAGCGCAAAGCGGTCTCCCGAGGCGACCCGGCTCAGTCCGGCCGAAAGCAGCACAAGAGCTTGATCTCCACGACCCTGCCCTCGCCCTGGCGCTGGTCCGGGGGTGCCATTCCGGCCTGGAAGCGGCGCGCGAGCCGCTCGGCGGGCAGGCCCTGGCGAGCGAGGGTGACGACCACCACCGCCATCCGCAACAGCGCTTTCTCCCAAGCCCCGACTTCGACGCCGGAGGGCGAGGCGGCGGCGGCGGCGAAGCTCTCCACCAGGATCAGCCAGTCGCGATCGGCCGGAACCTTCCGGACCGCCTCGGCGAGGCCGAGCACGGCGCGTTCGAGCTGTCGCCTGCCTTCGGCGTCGAGCTCGGTGCCACCGGGCGGAAAGACGACCTCGCCCGCGAACAGGAAGCCACCGCCCGATCGGCCGGCCTGCAGGGCTTGATCGAGACCGGCTACCGTCGAGGCCCGGTAGCGGGTGCGGGTGTCGGCTTGTGCCGCGACCGCCTCCGACAGCCGCAACGAGAGATCCTGGACCTGCCCCCTCGCGAGCACGAGCTGGCGCTCGGCCGACCACCAGAGCGCCACGAGCCCGAGGCCCGCGAGTGCCAGGGCGACGACCGAAAGGACGGCGGCGAACGGCCATCGCCCGGTGCGTGGGGTGAGCCGCGGGCTGCGGCCCGCCGGCCGGCCGCCGGGCGCTGCCGCGGCGCGCTCCGCCCGCTCCCGCCCGCGGCGGAAGCCGCTCTCGTCGTACTCCCGGCGACGCACGGGATCGCGCAGCACATCATAGGCCTCGACCAGGAAGCGGAACCGGTCCTCGTCCGCTTCCGGACCGCCGTGATCGGGGTGCCAGAGCTTGGCGCGCTCGCGGAACGCGGCCTTGAGCTCCTCGACAGAGGCGCCGCGGCCGACACCCAGCGCGCGATAGTAGCCCTTGGGGTCGTCGAGCGGATCCATCCCACGCCCGTGCCAGGACGTGCGCTCTATAGGCGGCACCACGGCGGCTCGGCAACCGCGCCCGGCCGCTTGCCGGGCCGGCCGACCGCGGCGATGTTCGCCCCGTGGGAGATCGGAGCGGGCGATGGCGCTGCCGCTGCTGCGGGCCCTTTTCGGGCCGGTCACGCGTGTACCGAAGCAGCCGACCCGGCGGCGAGCACCGGACGGCCAGCGCGCGAGGGTCTATCGCTGGGAACAGGCGATGGTCTTTCCCGGCCGCTATGCGCGCCTCTCGCTCGACGCCTGCCGGGCCCTGGTCGAGGCGGTCTATCGCTGGGCGGAGCCGGACCGGGTCGGTGGCATCGGTTGGACGCCGCCGCGCGTCACCGACGGCCGTGGGCGCCGCCACGCCTGCGGCTCGCGGGAGGTGATCAAGTTGCCGCGCTGGGCCCGGACTGCGCCGATCGTCCTGCACGAATGCGCCCACGGGCTCGCCCCGGACGGCCACGGGCCGCGTTTCGTGGCGGCCTATGTGGCGCTGCTCGAGCGCTTTCTCGGGATGGACGGGACGGCGCTGCGCCTGAGCCTGAGCGCGGCCGGCGTCGCCTGCGGCGAGACCGCGCGGGGTCCGGACGGCCGTCTCTCGTTCCGCGCTCCGAGATATGGTCGGGCGAGCCGCCGCGCGCGATCCGGCGAGCCGCTTCGGCCGCGCCGGCAGGGCATGCGAGGTTGATCGCCCGCGAGGCCGGGGGCCGCCTCGGCGGCCGCGCCCGATTGCGGTCCGTATCGCCCGCGGCGAGCGTGCGGGCGGTCCGGGCAGCCCTTCCGTCCTCCGTGCCGCGGGTCACACATGGTGGGTCGCGCGGAAGCGGCAGGCCGCCGGCTCGGCTCGGGCGGGACGAAGCGAGGGTGTCGTCAGGGGTGGGTCCGAAAAGCCGCGGCGTTCCAGCCGAGGACGCGGTCCGGCGAGGCCGACCTCGCACACCCGGCAGGTGCGCCCGGCCCCCGTTGGGTGTACCCCCGCGACGGCGTGCTTGCGGGGCACACGAGCCGGCTCGGTCCGCCGGGCCCCGTCTGCCGTTCGAAGGCCGTTGCGAGCGAGGCACCGGAGTTGGTGCGGCTCGCACGAACCCGCCGGCGGGACAGCGGTCGCCGCGTGCGCTCCCGCGGCCGGGGCGGCCCCTCGTTCCTTTTCCCGACGTCCCCTCCCTTCGCGGAACGGCACGACCGCGGCCGTGCCGTTCCCGATCCCGGTGCCCAACTCCCGTCGCCGGGGATCGTCGTCGTGCGGGGAATCGACAAAGGGCCGGCGGAAAAATACGGGCACCTCGGTCCGGACGGAAGGATGCCGTGGCCCGGTCGCCGGACAGGCTCGGTCGGCCGCAGCGTTGCAGCCGAGGCGCGAGCGGATGCCATCGGGCGGGACCGTCGGCCGGTGCCGACGGGGCAATCGGCCCCGGGCTCCTGCGGCGGATCTCGCTTTCCAGCGGGACGGTGGACACCGCTCCCGGATCCGCGAGGCCCCACTCTATGCCGGCGGCCGCAAATCGCCGCGGGATCGATCGTCGGAGAACGCGGCGCGGAGCCACCTCACCGGTCGCACTGGTCGGGCATTCTCTCCGGAAAGCGGGCTCCCTCGGGGGACGTGGGCTTCGGCCGACCGGAGACCGACGCCGATACCGGAGCGAGCAGCGCGCGCGAGAAGGCTCGGTGCGAGATCGGACGCGAGCACCCCTGGCCAACAAGCCCCGTGCTCGAAGCCTTCGCTGGACGAGCGCGGCCGGGCCTCGGGGCCTTCCACACGGAGCCGGTCCGAACCGCCGCCGGTCCTCGGTTCACACCGGCCGTTCACCCGAGAAGGTCATGAACCGCTCCACCCTGCCGTCGGTACCGAAGGCCAGCACGTCGTAACGCTCGGGCTTCGGCGCCGGCATACCGGGCGAGCCCGCCGGCATACCGGGCACGGCGAGCCCCCGGACCCAGCTCGGCCGAGCGGCCAGCAGCCGGCGGATCGCGAGTGCCGGAACGTGGCCCTCGATCAAGAGGTCGTCGAGCCGGGCCGAATGGCAGCCGGCGAGCGTCTCGGGAATGCCGAGCGCCGCGCGGATCGGTGCGAGGTCGTCGTATTCGCTCGTTCGGGTCGTGAAACCCTCGGCCTCGAGGTGGCGTGCCCAGAGCGTGCAGCAGCCACAGCCACGCAGCTTCCAGATCTCGACCGGCGCCGGCACTGCGGCGCCGGCCGGACGGACGGATCCGAGAGCGGTTGCGAACGTGGTGACGACGAGCAAGCGACGACGGGCGATCCGCACGGTAGTCTCCGGGCTCGACGGGTTTCCAGGACGATACCCTGCCCTCTCGCGGGGCGCCCCGCAAGGCCGATCCCCGCGCAATTCCGCATCGCCGGTTCGGTCGCTTCGGATCGGAGAAGTGCCCGCCCGCACGGCAACGGGCCGGCCGAACCGGAGTCCGGAACCTTCGCCCGCTCGGTTTCGAGAACTCGGAACGGGTCCACCGCCTGCTCGCGCCGCCCCGCCCCCGGCTCTGCCGCCAGCGAACCGTCGTCGACGGGAGCCTCGGGCCGCTGCGGTGCGGTCGGACGAACCCTAACCGAGCGGCCGGCCGGTCGGCCGTCGTTCCCGCGAGCGGGGCGGGACGGGCGCAGTCCGCAGCAGGCATCGGCTTCGCCACGGTTCGGCGCCGTGTCGCTGCGGCGGTCCCACCGCTCCGCTGACCGCCGCTGCCTCGCGCGGCGCGCGTTCGAACCGAGGCTCTCGATCGCCTTCGCGCCGCCACGCTCGGCGAGCGGCCGACTAGACGCCGGCGGGCCGCTCGGCTCCGGCCGGGCGCCAGCGGCGGAGGCGAAGCGCGTTGGCCACCACCGAAACGCTCGAGAAGGCCATGGCGGTGCCGGCGAGGGCCGGCGAGAGCAGGCCGAGCGCCGCGAGCGGCAGCCCCAGGAGATTGTAGATGAAGGCCCAGAAGAGATTCTGCCGAATCGTCCGCCGGGTCGCCGCGGCGATCTCGAGGGCGGCCGCCACGAGCCGCGGGTCGGGGCGCAGGAGCGTGAGCCCGGCCGCGGCGCGCGCCGCGTCGGCCCCGCTCCCCATCGCCACGCCGACGTCGGCTGCGGCGAGCGCCGGCGCATCGTTGACGCCGTCCCCGACCATCGCCACGACCCGTCCCTCGGCCCGCATCCGCTCGATCGCCGCGACCTTTTCGGCGGGCTTCAGCGGGGCCTCGACCCGCGCGATCCCGACCGCCCGCGCGACCCGCTCCGCGGTCGCCCGCTGATCGCCCGAGAGAAGGGCGGTCGCGAGCCCACGGCGATGCAGCGCGGCGACCGCTTCGACGGCCTCGGGGCGAAGCCTGTCCTCGAGGGCGAGGAGCCCCAGGAGCTCGCCGTCGGCCGCCACCCAAGCGAGGCTGCGGCCGGCCGCCGCCTCGGCCGCCGCCCGTTCGGCGAGCGGTGCCGTGGCGATGCCCACTTCCTCGAGCAGCTCCGCCCGGCCGATCCGCACCACCCGGCCCTCGACCCGGGCGACCAGCCCCAGGCCCGGGCGGGCCTCGAAGGTCTCGACAGGCGGCAGAGCCAGCCCCCGCTCCGAGGCCGCGAGCAGGATCGCCCGGCCGAGCGGGTGCTCGCTGCCCTGCTGGGCGGCCGCCGCCAGCCGCAAGAGCGCCTCTTCGCCGCCCGCGACGGGCTGCAGGGCGACGAGCACGGGTCGGCCGAGGGTGAGGGTCCCGGTCTTGTCGAAGGCCACGAGGTCGACCGCGACGGCGCGCTCCAGGGTGGCGATGTCGCGGATCAGGATACCGGCGCGCGCCGCCGCGCCGGTGCCCGCCACGAGCGCCGCCGGTGTGGCGAGGCCGAGGGCGCAGGGGCAGGCCACGACCAGGACCGCGACGGCCGACCAGAGCGCCCGCTCGAGGCCGTAGCCGGCACCGAGCCAGCCGAAGAGGGTGAGGACCGCCAAGGCGATCACAGCCGGGACGAAGACCGCGCTCACCCGGTCGACCAGGCGCTGGATCGGAGCCTTGCCGGCCTGCGCCCGCTCGACGAGCTCGGCGATCCGCGCGAGCGTCGTGTCGCGGCCGACCCGCTCCGCCACGCAGCGCAGGAGCCCACTGCCGTTGATCGAACCGGCGATCAGCCGATCGCCCGGGCCCTTGCGGACCGGCAGGCTCTCGCCGGTGAGCAGCGATTCGTCGAGCTCGCTCGAGCCCTCGAGGATGCGGGCGTCGACCGGAACCCGCTCGCCGGGCCGAATCACGAGCCGATCGCCGACCGCGACCTCCTCGACCGCCACCTCGACCTCGCGACCGGCCCGCAGGACGCGCGCCGTCTCGGGTGCGAGGGCCTCGAGCTCGCGCAGGGCCGCCGCGGCTCCCGCCTTGGCGCGACCCTCGAGCCAGCGGCCGAGCAACACCATGGTGATCACGACGGCCGAACCTTCGAGGTAGAGGCGGCCGCCCGCCGCCTCGCCCTCGAGCAGCACGAGCACGAGCCCGTGCAAGAAGGCGGCGCTGGTGCCGAGCGCCACGAGCAGGCTCATGTTGCCGGTGCCGGCACGCAGGCCCGCCCAGGCGTCCCGATAGAAACGGGCACCCAGCACGAGCTGGACGGGAGCCGCGAGCAGGAGCTCGACCCAGGGGTTCGGGTGCAGATGGAGGCCGAAGGGAGCGGCCAGCATCGGCAGGACCAACGGGACGGTGAGCAGCAGGGCCGCCACGAATGCCACCGCCTCGCGCCGCCGGGCGGCCCGCTCCGCGGCCGCCGCCCGCTCCGCCTCGAGGCCGCGGCGGCCTTCGAGCGCCGCCCGGTAGCCCGC
>DAIOUO010000094.1:0-6011 GCA_036759485.1 Geminicoccaceae bacterium
GTCGCAGGGAATCGTGCCGCGCCGCGGCGCTGCGCGGCTGGAAATAATGCGGGATGGCGATCAACGCCCGCATCCGTCCGCTCCCGGGCCCGCGGCGGACCGGCCCGCCGCTCTCGGCCTCGGATCCTGACAGCGAAAGGTTAACGAACCGTAGAGCCCGGCGGGTCTCGCTCGGGCTCCGAGGCCGGCCCGCGCCCGGGCGGGAACCGGAAGGGCTTCGGATCGGCGAAGCGGCGCAACACGTTGGTGGTCAGCCGGGCGATGTCGTTGTCGAAGCGGTTCCAGGAGAGCGAGCCCGCATAGGCGATCGACCCCGTCGACCAGACCGCCCCGCCTCCCGGTGTCTCGAAGAAAGTGATGTCGGCGTGGATGTCGCGATTGATCGTGGCATCCGTCGAGCCGTGCGGGATCAGCACCTCCTCGGCCACGAGCTCGTAGGTGTTCGAGTGGTTCTCCGAGCGGGCGACCACGAGCGCGTGCGGCGGTGTGCCGAGCCCGGGGTCGACCGCGTCGATCTCGAGCCCGGCCGCACCGCCCTGGAGTATCCCGAAATCGCCCAGGATCTCGCCCTCGATACCCTCGAACATCCAGCTCACCCGCGGGTCGGCAGCGGCTTCGGTGCGCCGATAGTAGGAGCAGGCGTCGAAGCCCTGGCTGATGAAGCCCACGCCCACGAGCCGCTGCGGCGCCCGCGCGTTGCGCCGCCAGAGGCCGCCATATTCGCCCGTGAAGGCGTGGTAGGATTCGCCCGGCTCGGCGTCCCAGGCCCGCACCCCGCCCTCCGCACGGCGCACCTCGATCACTCCGGGTCGGGTGGGATGGTGCGCGATCCGCCAGTAGAAGCCGTTGCCGCCCATGTACATGAGCCGCCCGCCGCGGCGCAGATAGGCCTCGAGGGCGTCGAGCATGTCGGCGCTGTCGTATTCGGGGTGCGAACCCGTGATCACCACCCGATAGGGTGCGAGGAGCTCGAGACCCTCCTCGTGCAGCTGCTCCTCGGTGATCACGTCGTAATCGCCGCCCAGATGCTCGAGCCAGTCGACGATGAAGAGGTCGAGGTTGAAGTTCCAATGCCGGCCGGTCGGGCGGAAGTTGATCACCGGGCGGTGCCGGCTCGAATAGGCGACCCCGGAGCCGTCGCTGTGCCGGTCGTAGGTCGAGAGCCCCATCTCGGGATGCTCGAGGAGGAGCATGTCGATGCGGTCGAGCGTCAAGAGCCGCCCCTGGTAGAGCTCGGTCGCGAGCGAGGCGAAGCGGCCGCGATTGTTGAGATAGACCGTGTAGGTCGCGGTCGAGGCGAGGAAGGCCACCGGCGAGCGGGCGATGCCCCGGGGCGGGCAGACGAAGAACGGCACCCAGAACTCGGCCTCGCCCGCCACGAGATGCGCCGCATAGACGCCGGAGCGCAAATCGGCGGGCACGGTGAAGGAGAAATCGGGCTCCCAGCAGGCGTCGACCAGATCGTCGTCGTGGAAATGGATCGCCCCGTACTGCGAGGGGTCGCGGGTCCAGTCGACCACACTGCCGTCCCAATCGTGCCCGGGCACCGCCCGGGTCGGCAGATTGACCGCGGTGCCGTGCAGCCGGTGCGGACCGCGATCGTGGACGATCTCGGTCGGGATCCCGATCGAGAAGTCCCAGACGCCCACGAGGCACTCGGCGAGGCCCTTGGGCGGCGGATCGGCGGCCAGCGCCGCGACGGCCGCGGGCTCGAGCGCTCCCGCCGCGAGCCGCGGCCGATCGAGCCGGCCGTTGAAGTGCGAGCTCGTCCGGATTCCGCCCCAGGCCGAGGGGCCGTCCGCGCGTCCCGCCCGGGCCGCCGCCATGAGGAGGGGGGCCGGACCACCGCCCGGTCGAACGGTCGTCGAGAGCGACCGCTCGGCTGCCCGCTCGAGATCGAAGCCCTTGGTCTCGAGGGGCTCCTGGCCGACCGCGAGCCGACCGGTGGTGGGGTCGAAACTCGCCCGGACATGGTACCAGCGCCGGGCACGCAGCGGCACACCGGTCGCGACCTCGGCGACCTTTCCCGGCCCCGCCCCGATCCGAAGGGCCGGCGCGCCGCTCTCGTCGAGCATCAACGCCCAGCCGGTCGAGGCTTCCTCGCACCAGGTGCCGAAGAGCGCCTGCCGGCCGCGGCCGGGTGTGGTCGGCCAGACGCGGACCGAGACCGTGAAGCCCTCGAGGCGGGCGATCGCGGGATGCGCCGGCACACCCACGAACGAGCCGATCGGGATGGGCTGCCAGCGGGCCGGGTAGCTGCCGTTGCAAGCCGCGGCCACGGGCTCGGGCGCGAACGGCGTCGCGAGCGGCCCCGCCGAGGGCTGCTTCAACCGCACGAGCCGCGCCTCGTAGCGCGCGGCCCCCTTGCAGGAGACCATGAAGCGGACGGTGTCCCCCGGCCGGGCGCTCCAACGGTCGCAATAGGCCATCAGCACGGTCATCGGCGGCTCCGGCGGCGAGCGGGGGCGGGGTCAGTCGATCGGCAGCTCCTCGCCGGCGAGCTCGCGCCAGCGCAGCTTGAAGACGTGCCACTCGGCCTCGGCGAGGTCGGTGAACACCCGGTTCGTGAGCGTCGGTGCCCTGCGTGCGCCCGGCTCCAGGAGTGCCAGCGTCCAGCGCTCGTCGTCCCGGTCGACCACGAGGCAGTGGAACGGCCGGTCGGGCCGCGGTCTCCGCATCAGGTGCAGGAGATATTGCAGATCCGGGCTGTGCGGACCGTAGGGCCTCGCCTTGAACTCGCGGGCGAGGTCGAGGCGGGTCTTGTCGAACTCGTACACGTCCGGCCTCCCCGGCGGACCTCCCTCGGCCCGACCATGGGGCCGCGGGCGGCGGCGGGCAAGCCGCACCCTGCGATGGCCGCCATGAGCGGCCGGATCCGCCGCGCGCCGCTCGCTACCGGCTCAGACGAGTCGGCCGTGGCACTGCTTGTACTTCCTCCCCGAGCCGCAGGGGCAGGGTGCGTTGCGCGAGACCTTGCCCCAGGTGCGCGGATCGCCCGGGTCGATCCCGTCGCCGCCGTCGGCCATGGCGAGCGCCCTGGCCCGCAGCGCCGCCGGCGCCGGCTCGGGCTCGGGCTGGGCGATGCGGATCTCGAGGTGCGAGAGCACCTGGGTCGTGGTCAGCCGCAGCTGGTGCAGCATGGCCTCGAAGAGCGCGAAAGCCTCGCGCTTGTACTCGTTCAAGGGATCGCGCTGGCCGTAGCCCCTCAGATGGATGCCCTGCCGCAGATGGTCCAGGTGGAGGAGATGCTCCTTCCAGAGATGATCGAGGATCTGCAGGAGCAGGCTCTTCTCGGCCATGCGGATGACCGGCTCGCCGTAGGTCACCACCTTCTGCGCCATCTTGGCGTCCGAAGCGTCGAGAATGCGGCGGCGGATCTCCTCGTCGGCGATACCTTCTTCCTTCACCCACTCCTCGATCGGCAGCTCGAGGGCGAGGTAACGGCGGACGTCGGCCGCCAGCCCGGCCGCGTCCCACTGCTCGGGATAAGCCTTCTCCGGGATGTGCTTGGCGACCAGCTCTTCGATCACCTGGTGGCGCATGTCCTTGACGGTGTCGGCCACGTCCTCGGCCGTGATCAGCTCCATGCGCTGCTCGTAGACGACCTTGCGCTGGTCGTTCATCACGTCGTCGAAGCGGAGCAGGTTCTTGCGGATATCGAAGTTGCGCGCCTCGACCTTCTGCTGGGCCTTCTCGAGCGCCTTGTTGATCCAGCGGTGGACGATCGCCTCGCCTTCCTTGAGGCCGAGCTTCTGGAGCATACCGTCCATGCGCTCGGAGCCGAAGATCCGCATCAGATCGTCCTCGAGCGACAGGAAGAACTTCGAGCGTCCGGGATCGCCCTGGCGGCCGGAACGGCCGCGCAGCTGATTGTCGATGCGGCGGCTCTCGTGCCGCTCGGTGCCGATCACGTAGAGGCCGCCCACGGCCTTGACCTTCTCGCGCTCGGCCTCGACCTCGGCGCGGATCGCTTGGGCGCGCGGATCGTCTTTCGCCACCTCCGGCCCGAGTTCCTGGCGGATCCGCATCTCGGCGTTGCCGCCGAGCTGGATGTCGGTACCGCGGCCGGCCATGTTGGTGGCGATCGTGACCGCCCCGAGCCGGCCGGCCTGGGCGATGATCATCGCCTCCTGCTCGTGGTAGCGGGCGTTGAGCACCTGGTGCGGGATCCCGCGCTTCTTCAGCATCTCCGAGAGGAGCTCGGATTTCTCGATCGAGACCGTGCCCACGAGGACCGGCTGGCCGCGCCGATGCGCCTCCTCGATCTCCCGGCAGATCGCCTCGTACTTCTCCCGGGCGGTCCGGTAGACCTCGTCGTCCTCGTCCTTGCGGACCATCGGCAAATGCGTCGGGATCTCGACCACGTCGAGCTTGTAGATCTCGGCGAACTCGGCGGCCTCGGTCGCCGCCGTGCCGGTCATGCCGGCGAGCTTTTCGTAGAGCCGGAAATAGTTCTGGAAGGTGACGGTCGCGAGCGTCTGGTTCTCGGCCTGGATCGGCACGCCCTCCTTGGCCTCGAGAGCCTGGTGCAGACCGTCCGAGTAGCGCCGGCCGTGCATCATGCGGCCGGTGAACTCGTCGATGATGATCACCTGGCCGTCCTTGACGATGTAGTCCACGTCGCGCCGGAACAGGTGATGCGCCCGCAGCGCCTGATTGACGTGGTGGACGATCGTCACGTTCTCGATGTCGTAAAGATCGGGCGCCTTCAAGAGCCCGAGTTCGGCGAGCTTCTGTTGGACCTTCTCGGTGCCCTTCTCGGTAAGCACCACGGTTCGCTGCTTCTCGTCCTTCTCCCAGTCCTCGGGGCCGAGGGTGGGGATCAGCTTGTCGACCGCCCGGTAGAGTTGCGAGCTGTCCTCGGTGGGCCCGCTGATGATGAGCGGCGTGCGCGCCTCGTCGATCAGGATGCTGTCGACCTCGTCGACGATCGCGTAATGGTGGCCACGCTGGACCATCTGGTCCAGGCTGTGGCGCATGTTGTCGCGCAGGTAATCGAAGCCGAGCTCGTTGTTGGTGGCGTAGGTGATGTCGCAGGCATAGGCTTGCCGCCGCGCCTCCTCGTCGAGCTGCGGCACGATCACGCCCACCGAGAGCCCCAGGAACTCGTAGATCTGGCCCATCCAGGCGGCATCGCGGCGCGCCAGATAGTCGTTGACCGTGACGATGTGCACGCCCTTGCCGGCGAGCGCGTTGAGATAGGCGGGCAATGTCGCGACCAGCGTCTTGCCCTCGCCGGTCTTCATCTCGGCGATGCCGCCCTTGTGCAGGACGATGCCGCCGATCAACTGGACGTCGAAATGACGCTGGCCGAGCGTCCGCTTGGCCGCCTCGCGCACGGTCGCGAAGGCCTCGACCAGGAGATCGTCGAGACTCTCGCCCTTGGCGAGCCGCTTCTTGAAGAGGTCGGTCCGGGCCCGCAGCTCCGCGTCCGAGAGCCGCTCGAGCTCGGGCTCCATGGCGTTGATGCGCTCGACCGTCTTGCGGTGTGCTTTGACGATCCGGTCGTTGGCGGAGCCGAACAACCGCTTGGCCAGGGATGCGAACATGCTCGGATGCGACCTCGCGCGAATGGTGGCCCGCCGCCCGGGCCGGCTCGGGCGCAGCCGATTGCAGATAGGCAGGGGACCCGGGCCTGTCAACGCGAGCTCGGCCGGGGCCCCCGAGCCGGCCGACCTCGCCCGCGGCGGGGCCCCGCACCCGAGGCCTCAGCCGGGCCCTCGCCCGGGATGGCGCAGATGGAAGCTCTTGGGCCGCGTCAAATGTTCGAAGGCGAGTTTGGAGAGCGCCACGCCGCGGCCGCTGTCCTTGACCCCGACCCAGGCGAGGGCCGGGTCGAGATAGTCGCAGCGGTTCATGAACACCGTTCCGGTCTCGAGGCGCTCGCCGATCCGTACCGCCGCCTCGAGGTCGCGGGTCCAGATCGCGGCGGTGAGCCCGTAGGCGCTGTCGTTCATGAGCGCCACCGCCTCCTCGTCCGTCCGCACCTTCATGATGCCGACGATCGGGGC
>DAIOUO010000094.1:6021-10570 GCA_036759485.1 Geminicoccaceae bacterium
CATCGAATGGTCGACTTCGACCAGCGCCTGCGGGGCCATGTAGGCCGAGCCCGGCGCCTCGCGCGGGAAGCGCTTCGGGTCGATCAGCGCCCTTGCGCCGGCGCGCACCGCCTCGGCCACCTGGCCGCGGGCGAAGTCGGCCGCCTGCGGGCGGACCATCGGCCCGAGCGTGGTCGCCGGCAGGAGCGGGTCGTCGAGCACGTAGCGCGAGGCGAGCTCGACATAGCCCGCGACGAAATCCTCGTAGAGCGTCTCGTGGACGTAGATCCGCTCGATGCCGCAGCAGGACTGGCCGGCGTTGAAGCAGGCCCCGTCGACCAGGTTCTCGACCGCGTGCGCGAGGTCGGCGTCCGCCCGCACATAGGCCGGATCCTTGCCGCCGAGCTCGAGGGCGAGCCCGCAGAAGCTTTCCCCGGCCGCCCGCTGCATCGCATGGCCGCCCGCCACCGAGCCCGTGAACACCGCGTGGTCGACCAGCCCCTCGGCGAGGAGGGCCGCGGTGAGCGCATGGTCCATGTGCAGATGCTGGAACACGCCCTCGGGCAGGCCCGCCGCGTCCATCGCCTCCTGGAAGCGCTCGGCGCACAAGGGCGTCTGGTGCGAGTGCTTGAGGATCACGCAATTGCCGGCCACCAGCGCCGGCACGATGGCGTTGACCGCGGTGAGGTAGGGGTAGTTCCAGGGGGCGACGACGAGGACGATCCCGAGCGGCTCGCGCCGCATGAACCGGGTGAAGCCCGGCTTCTCGGGGACCGGTACGGGCCCGAGCGCGTCGGGGGCGATCCCGAGCATGTGGCGCGCCCGCTCCTCGAGGCCGCGCACCTCGCCCGGGCTGTGGGCGATCGGCCGCCCCATCTGGAGGGTGAGCTCGCGGGCGATCGCCTCGCGCCGTTCGACCATGTGGTCGATCGCCCGGTGCAACAGCGCCGCCCGCTCCTCGACGGGCGTCGCCCGCCAGCCGGTCAGGGCCAGCCGGGCGCGGCGCACGGCCGCCTCGACCGCCGTTCGATCGGCCAGCGGCCGCTCGACAACGACCCGCCCGTCGATCGGCGACACGCAGCGCAGCACGCTCATCCCCGCTCCCTCACCGCTCCGGTCCTCCGCTTCGGCGAGCGCCTCCTAGCGCGGCGGGGGCGGGACCGGAAGGCGCCCGACCTCCGGCGACGGTCCCTCGCGGACCGATGTCGTCGCGCCGCGGGCGCGCTCGCCGCCCGGCCGGGGCCCGCCGGTCGAGCCCCTGCGCGGCCGCGCGGCGCGCCGACCGGGATTACTGGCTCTGGCCCGCCGGCGCTCCGCCGGTCTGGCCGGTGGGCGCGGGCGGCGCTTCGGCACCGCCGAACAGCCCGCCGAGCCAGGCGAGGACGAGAACCACGACGACGATCGCGGCTGCGATCAACAGGCGTCGATCCTGCAACATGGGCGCTTTCTCCCCCCGGGCTCGCCGGTCGACCCGGCGGCGTTCTACCTTTCTAGCTCGTGGACGGGCGGCGGGTCGATCCCGTCCCTCACCTTTCCGAGATTTGCCCTGCGCCGGGTGCGAAGGGTCGCGGTTCGGGCATTGTATTCGAATTGTCTGATTTAACCCGGGGCCCTAGGATGGGAGCGGTCGGAGCCGAGGGGAGGGTGCCGCCGTGGCGACGGTTCGATCCGGGGAGGCTGGCCTCGGCGAGGGGCTCGCGCATCTGCCGGTGGGCGTATTCGCGACCGTGATGGGCCTCGCTGGCCTCGTGCTCGCGACCGAGCGGATGGCCCGGGCGGCGTCGGTGCTCGCGCCGCTCGGCCCCCTCCTGCTCGGTCTCACGGCCCTCCTCTATCTCGGACTTCTGGGCCTCTACGGCCTCAAGTTCGTCCGCCATCCGAGCGAGGTGGCGGCCGAATGGCGCCACCCGGTGCGGATCGCCTTCTTCCCGGCGATCACGATCGGGCTCCTCTTGGTCGCGACCGCCCTCGCGCCGCACGCGCCGCGGCTCGCCGAGCCCTTGTGGCTTCTGGGCGCGCTCGCCCATCTCGCGGCCATGCTCGCGGTGCTCACGACCTGGATCGAGCTGCAGCATTACGAGCCGCCGCACCTCAACCCGGCCTGGTTCATCCCGGCGGTCGGCAACGTGCTCGTCCCGATCGCCGGTGTGCCGTTCGGCTGGCTCGAGCTCTCCTGGTTCTTCTTGGGCATCGGCCTCTTGTTCTGGCTCGTGCTCTTGACCCTGGTCTTCAACCGACTGGTCTTCCACCACCCGCTACCGGCGCGGCTCCTGCCCACGCTCTGCATCCTCGTCGCCCCGCCGGCGGTCTCTTTCCTCGCCTGGGTGCAGCTCGTGGGCGAGCCCGGGGCCTTCGGCCGGATCCTCTACGGCGTGGCCGTGCTCTTCTTCTTGGTGCTCCTGCTGCAGGCACCCAAACTCGTCCGGCTGCCCTGGGCATTGAGCTTCTGGGCCTATTCCTTTCCGCTCGCGGCGTTGACGATCGCCACTTCGGTGGCCGGCGAGCGGCTCGGCCAGCCGATCCTGACCGCGGCAGGCTGGGCGCTCTACGCCCTGCTCGTGGCGGTGATCGCGGGTCTCGCGATCCGCACGGTCAAAGGCGCGCTCGCGGGCGAGCTCCTGCGGCCCGAGGGCTGAGCCGCGGCCGAGCGTTCGGTCACAGCCAGCCGAGCGAGACCAGCGCGGTATCCGGCGAGGTCGTCACACCAAGGAGCGGGCGTCGGCCCGCGCCGAGCCGGGCGACGACTCGGCTTCCGGGATGATGAGGATCTCGCTCCGAACAGGTCGCGAACACGGCCCGGGTCCCTCTCGGGATCCTCTTCGGGAAGTTGGGATCCGCGCCGTGATGCGGGGCCTGAAGGACGAGCGGGAAAGCGAGCCGCGCGCCGAACACCTTCCGCCACTCCCGATCGCGCCGGAGGTCGGCGTCTCCGGTCATGAGCCACGCGCGAGCATGTTCCGCTCCGAGGAACAGAAGCGGCCGCCATCGTTCGCACAAACGCCGAGTACAAGTTTCGTAAAAAAAGGTGAGCAAACACGAACAAGTATAGCGCCCCGTGCACACATCTGAACGGAATTGATGGCGTGGGGCGACTTTGTCCTCTCCGATGTATGCGAGAACGGAAAGTCTGTTGGTCGTGGTCTGCGATGTTCCGGTGTATGCGGCGAAGGCCGACCTCAGGTCGTCGATCGTCCTTCTCGCTTGAAGGGGTGCGCCAAAGACCAAGCGACCGTTTTGCCTCAGCGGTTCGAGAACCGCTCGAACGCGCTCGACAAAGGCGCAGCGACGCCGGTGTCCGCCCCGGCCGGGTAGCGATCGAAGACAATGCGGAATCACGACGAACGGCACGCGCGACTCGGCCGCGCACGAACAGCGGAAGATTCGCGACACCCGGATCACGGATCGGGGAGGGAGGATCACGTAACGGGGCTCCGCGCTCGTTTCGCTGGGGGTTGCCGCTGGCACGTAAACCTCGGTCGCGGGCCGATACGGCTCTGTTGGTCTTTCGGGGACTTCTGGCCCCGGCTCCCGCGGTCGTTCGCGCATTTCCGGCCACGGGACGGTCCGGTAGCCCTCGGGCGGGCGGTCGTCCGGCAGCGGCGGCACGGACGAGAGGGGCGGATCGGGCGGCCGGTCCGGCGGCGCCACCGCGAGGATCTGGCGGACCCCGCGTTCCCCGAACCAAGTCACGGGTTCCCTGAGGACGAGGTCCAGCACGGCCAGTTCGGAAGCGGAGGCCCCTTCATGGGCCTGCTGTGCGAGAACGGCGAGCTTGTCCTCGTCGTCGTAATGGGGGATCACGAGGCGGTCGATCGTCAAGCCACGTCCGTTCCCGCTTTTCGCCTTTGCTACGAGACATTCGAAGCCGTTGACGTGATCCCTGTGCAGGTGGGAGAGCACGAAAAGATCGATGTGAATTCCGTTCGAGGCGGAAGCCGACACACATTTGTACATTTTCGCAATGGAATATTGGAGCGATGCGATCGTGCTGCGAGTTCCACAGTCGTAAACGATGTTAACATGCCGTCGAGCTTCTTCCGGATTCAGGAGTTTGGTCAGATGGAGGCCGCCGTGGCCGACCGGAAACTGAATTCGGAGAACAACGGTCATCGACGCCCTCGCCCGCCGACGTCTCTCCATGGGCTCGCTTTCCGATCCGCCCCGGGATCCGGCCCGGACGATCGGCTGCGACCGCGCCGAGTCTAGCAGACCGAAATCGCAGGGGTGGTGTTCCTTCGACCGCTTTTGCCACCGACCCGGCGGCGACCGAAGAGGGAGGGAGCGAGCGCACCCGGCCGCTGTCGGACCTGCTCGCTCGCTCCCCGGCCGCCCATCGGATCCGTATCCTCGCCGCGGCGCTCTTGCCGGCGCGCGGCCCGTCGCTATCGTGGCCGCGCGCCAGGGGAGGGCAGGGGATGCTGCACAAGAACCTGATCGGCGGGAACTGGGTGGAGGGCGTCGCCGTCACGCGGAACGTCAACCCCTCGAACACCGACGACGTGGTGGGCGAGTACGCCCAGGCCGATCGGGCCCAGGTCGAGGCGGCGATCGCGGAGGCTCGCGCCGCGCT
>DAIOUO010000095.1:0-10540 GCA_036759485.1 Geminicoccaceae bacterium
CCGCATCGGCCCCGCCGGCGACGGCGGCCAGCGCCGCCACGGTCGTACGCAGGATGTTCACCCAAGGGTCGAGACGCGACAGCATCCGCGACCCCGTTTCGGCCCGGATCTTCACCGTTGCGCAGCGGTCGCCGAGGCCCGCCGCCTCGAGGATCCGCTCGAAGGCGAGGCGCGCCGCGCGCAGCTTGGCGAGCGAGAGAAAGAGATCGGCGTCGACCGCGAACACGAGCTCGAGCCGAGGAAGGATCGTCTCGAGGGCGATGCCGGCGGCCTCGGCGCGGCGCAGCCAGAGGGTCGCCGAGGCGAGCACCGCCGCGATCTCCTGCGCCTCGCTCGCACCCGCCTCGTACCAGGGCCGACCGTCCGCCAGCACGTGCAGGAGAGCGCTTCGCCCCACCGTTGCCAGACAGGCATCGAGCGCTGGCGACGGATCGTCCGCGGCGCCCGCGAGTGCCGCACCCACCGGATCCGCGAGGATGCGCCAGTCGGCAGCATCGGGCTCGCCTCCAGGCCGGCGAAGCCCCTCGAGATCGGACAGCCGATCCAGCGCCCGTTCCCCCGCCTCGAAGCGGACGGTATACTCGCCGTTCGGGAGGGCGGCGAGGAGTCCCTCGAGGGCGGCGCGATCGTAGGCCAGGACGCCGTCGGGCCGTTCGCCGCCGCGGCCGATCGCCCGATCGAGGTGAAACAGAACGGCACTCGCGCCCGATTCGAGGTCCTCGCGCGCCTGCTGCCCGGCCCGGATCGGATCGGGATGCCGATGCGGCTGAACGATTTCCCAGACCTCCGGCCAACCTCCGCCCGGGCCGAGATCGGCTCGGGCATTGCCGAGCGCAGGTGCATAGAGAGGCTCGATCGCGACTCCGTCGTCGGTGCGCCCGACCAGCCCCTCGAGGCCCGCGGCTCCGGCCGCGCGGGCCGCCAGCGCCCGCCACTCTTCGGGATCCGGGGCCGGAAAGCTCCCGGCCAGGATGCGCCGCCCGCTCGTCTCCATCCGGCTCCTTCCGCACAGAGCCAACCCGCCCCCACTCTCCGGCATCCGCCGAACGGACGCCAGTGTCCGCCGGGTCGCAAGGCGGCGACCCGTTGCCGGTATCAACCCAGGGACGTTTCACTGTTCTGTTTTGCTACTTCCGCGAGTGACCCGAGATGGGGTATGAGCGATCGCGGGGGTGGGGCTCTCTATCCGAGGTTGGGCAGGGCGTCCCCCGAGCGCGGAAAGGACGGTGGCGATGGCGGTTGCGGAGCCTGCGGGCGGCACGAGCACGCCCATGGTCCCGACGGAGCCGGGAGGAGTCGACGTCAAGGACCTGGTGGCCATTCTTCGGCGTCGGCGCGGTGTGATCTTCGGAACGGTCCTCGTGATCACGGCGCTGGCCGTCCTCGTCGGTCTGCAGACCACGCCGAAATATACGGCCAAAGCTCTGGTCATGATCGACCCGCGGCAAGCCAAAGTGGTCGATGTTCAGGCCGTGTTGCAGGGCCTAGGGACCGATGCACCGACCGTCGAGACCCAGGTCAAGGTTTTGAAATCTCGCAATCATATCGAACAGGTCATGGAGAGCCTCGGCCTGTTCTCTGATCCCGAATTCAACCGGTCGCTCGCTAGCAAGGGTAGCAGTTCGCCGATCCCTCTCGGAACCCTCGGTGAGGTGCTCGCAACTTGGCTACCGGACGAATGGCTGATCGCCACGGGCCTCGCCGAGGAGCCCCGACCGGAAGGCTCCACGGCCCAGGTCGAGCTCGTCCGCCAGGCGGCTATCGAGCGGTTCGACGACCGCTTCAAGGTCGCGCAGGAAGGCCGCTCCTATGTGATCGGAGTCAGTTTCACCTCGACCGACCCGAAGAAGGCCGCACTCGTCGCCAATCGAGCGGCGGAGCTCTACGTCGAGGGCCAACGCCGGCTCAAACTCGACGCCACGGTCCGTGCCTCGGACTTCCTCGGCAGTCGTCTCGATGCCTTGAAGGCCGACGTGCAGCGGGCCGAAGCAGCCGTCGCGGAATTCCGCAAAGCGAACAAGCTGGTCGACGCAAAGGGCGCCTCGCTCAAGGAATCCCAGCTGGCCGATCTCTCGAGGGAGCTGATCACGGCGCGTGCGGCCCTCGCCGAGACCCAGGCGAAACTCCGGCTCGTCCGCGAGCTCAGGGACCGGGGGGAGGAACTCGCCTCGGTCGCCGACGTCCTGCATTCCCAGGTGATCGTCGACCTCCGCCGCCAGGAAGCACAGCTTCTCCGCGAAGAGTCCGAACTCAAGACGTTCTATGGTGAACGTCACCCGAAGATGTTGAACCTGATCAACGAGAAGGCGAACCTCCAGGCCAAGGTTCGCACGGAAGTCGATCGCATCGTCAAGAATCTCGAGAACGACGTGAAGGTCGCGGCCTCGCGGGTGGCCTCGCTCGAGCGCGAGACGGCGGCCCTCGGGGCGCAGACCGCCGAGCAGCGGGAGCTCCTGGTCCAACTCCGTCAGCTCGAGCGCGAAGCCGAGGCTAGCCGTCAACTGTACGAGAATTTCCTCCAGCGCTTCAAGGAGACGAACGAGCAGCAAGGGATCGTCGAGTCGGACGCTCGACTGATTTCGGTCGCCGCACCGCCCGAGAAACCGAGTTCTCCTGGTCCGGTTCTCTTCGGTGCCGTCGGCTTCACGGCATCCTTGATGCTCGGTACGCTCTTGGCGCTGCTCCTGGAGCGGCTCGACAGCGGGCTGCGGACCGGGCGGCAGATCGAAGAAGCCCTCGGTATCCCGGCACTCGGCCTCGTGCCGCGCCTGGATCGTCTCAAGCGGCGCCAGCATCCGCACCAGTATCTCTTGGCCAAGCCACTTTCTGCCTACGCAGAAAGTCTGCGCGCGATCTTCACGTCGCTTCGGCTCTCGAACGTCGACGATCCCCCCAAGGTCGTCCTCGTGACTTCGTCGCTGCCCCAGGAAGGCAAGACTACCCTCGCCTTGTCGCTCGCGACCTTCGCGGCACGGTCCAGTCAGAGGGTGCTTCTGCTCGATCTCGACTTGCGTCATCCGAGCATTCACCGCGATCTCGATCTGCGTCCCGAGGTCGGGTTCGTGGAGCTGATGGCCGGTGAGGCTACGCTCGACGACGTGATCCTCCACGACGACGAAACCGGTATCGACCTCCTACCGGTCAAGAAGCAGACGGCCAATCCGACGGATATACTCGGCAGTCAAAAAATGCGAACCCTCCTGTCCGAGCTCCGTGCCACTTACGATTTCGTGGTCATCGATTCGGCTCCGCTCCTCGGCGTGACCGACAGCAAGATCGCTTCGCTCCTGGCTGACAAGGTTCTCTTCGTGGCCCAATGGGAGAAAACCAACGTCGATACCGCCCGCAACGGCCTCCAACACCTTCTCGAGGTCAAGGCGCCGATCGCCGGGGCGGTCTTGACCCAGGTCGATATCAAGAGACACGCGATGTACGGGTACGGAGACGTCGGCCAGTACTACGGCAAATACCAGCGCTACTACGTCAACTGAGCCGAGCGCTTCGAACTCAGAGAAGAAGGGCGGGTCCGGACCCGGTCGCGTCGACCGGTGCGATCAGGTCCGACCCGTCTCTTCGCGGGTCGTTCACCAGGCGGCTCACCGCGTAGAAGACGAGGGACGGCGAGGTGGTGGGCCAGGCGAGCAGCTCCGACGCCAGCGCAGCCGGATCGGTGTCCGCCGCGAGCCAGCTGTCGACGAGCTCGGGTGGGACGATCACCGGCATGCGCGGGTGGATCGCAGCCAGCGCCGGGTCCGCCGGTCGGGTCACGATCGCCGCCGTCTCGAGGAGGCTTCCGTCGGCCAGCCGATTGCGCCGCCAGAGGCCGGCCAACAGGAGCGTCGATCCCTGGGCCGCGCGCACGAAGAACGGTCGGCTCGGGCCCCGTGGCTGCTTCTGCCATTCGTAGAACCCGTCGGCCGGCACGATGCAGCGGCCCCTGAGGAAGGCCGCTTTGAACATGGGTTTCGTCGCCACCGTCTCGAGGCGGGCGTTGATCTGACGGCCGGGATCGGCCGCGTCCGTCATCCAGGGCCCGAGAAATCCCCACCGGACGAGCACCGCCACCCGGCCCTCGGCGCCGTGGCGGACGATCAGGATCGGAGAGTCCGGCGTGATGTTCCAGCGCGGCCGGTAGCCCTCGGGCGCCGCCACCCCGAAAACATCGGATAGCTCCGCCGCCACGAGCGAGAGTGCGAAGCGTCCGCACATCTAGGCACACTCTCCGATCCTGTTTCGAGCGCGCGCGAGGACCAGATCCAGCCGGTCGCCCGCGGGAACCCGGTGCCATCCTTCGGCCGGTGCCGGAGGAATCACGCGCTCCGCCTGCCGTCGAACCACGGATACGTCGGCATCCGAGGCGTCCCCGCTGCGGGCCGCCACCCGAGCCTCGAGGACCTCCTCGGACGCCTCGAGCCAGAGGCCCGTGAACGGCACGCCGACTCGGCGCGCGATCTCGGCCAGCCGCGCGCGCTGCTCGGGAAGACCGTAGACCGCGTCGCACACCACCGCACACCCCCCCTGCAAGAAGCGCTCGGCCCGCTCGGCGATCGCTTCGAACACCCGCTCGGAGACCTGGGCGGCATAGGCCTCCTCGGGAAGGCGCTGCCCCGAGGCGACCCCGTGCAGTCGCTTGCGGATCACGTCGCTGCGGAGGATGGGCGCTCCGGGCGGAACGCCGAGCCCGGGTGCCAGAGCCCGCGCCACGCTCGACTTCCCGGTTCCCGACCGACCGCCGATGGCCACGAGGCACGGTCGCCTCGGTTCCAACACGCGTCCGGCGAGCTCGAGATAGCGAGCGGCGGCCGCGCGATGCTCGACGATCGCCGAGGTCGCCTCGAGGTGCCGGGCGGTGAAGCCTTCGACCTTGGCGCGGATGGTGGCTCGAACGGCGATCAGAAGCGGCAGGAGGCCCGGGCCCCGGTCGTCCAGCCGTGCGTCCACCCAGGCCCGGAGGCAGGCGTTGGCCGCTTCCGGCAGGTCGCGTGCGAGCAGGTCCATGAGGAGGAAGGCGAGGTCGTAGAGGACATCGATGGTCGCGAGCTCCTCGTCGAACTCGAGGCAATCGAAGGGCACGGGTTCGCCTTCCAACAGAACGATGTTGGCCAGATGCAGGTCGCCGTGAACGTGGCGGACCAGGCCACCGCTGCGGCGGTCGTCGAGCTCGCCCACCGCCGCGGCGAACGCCTCGTCGATCCGGCGCACCACCTCCTCGACCGTGCCCGCCGCGAGCACGTCCGGGACCAACTCCCGCAGGTCGCGCGCGTTCCCGGCGATCACCGCGGCCAGGCCGGCCGCCCCGCCTCGCCCCGGTCGTGCCGCGAGCCGACCGTGGAACGCGGCCACCCTCTCGCCCGATCGCTTCGCCAGCGCGCGGTGGAGGGCGCCCGATGCAGCGACCAGGTCGAGGCGCGCTTCGAGCGGAAATCGCTCCATCTCCAGGAGCCATTCGACGACTTCCCCCTCGCCGTCGAGCTCGAGTTCGCCGTCCGGACGCCGGGTGACTGCGACCAGTCGCCGGTAGATCCGCGGCGCCGTTCGCCGGTTGAGCGACAGCTCGGCCTCGAGCGCGGAGCGACGTCGCTCGAGCGTCGAGAAGTCGAGGAAGCTGAAACGTACGGCGCGTTTGAGCTTGAAGGCCTTGTCGCGGGTCAGGAGCACGATCGCGGCGTGCGTGTCGATGCGTTCGACGGGACCGCCGAGCCCGCCCTGTTCGAGAAAGGCCACCACGTCTTTCTGGTCGGCCAAGTCCGCGCCCCGGCGCCATTCACCTTCGCCGCATCTCGGCGAGGCCGACGGGTGCCACCAGCCGGACGCGACGATCGGTCGCACATCTCGCCCTCGCCCGCTCGACGCGAAGCAGGAAGGCGCGCTAGAGCCCGTCGAAACCGTTCCAGCGAGCAGTCGGTCCATGCAGCTCGAAACGAACCTCACGCAACTCGGCCGAGCGGTCCCGATCCCCGCCTCCCCCGAGGTCGCCGTCATCGAAACGGTACCGAATCCGGACCCCGATGCCGTCTACCTCGTCCGCTTCACCTGCCCCGAGTTCACCACGCTCTGCCCGATCACGGGTCAACCGGACTTCGCCCATCTCGTCATCGATTACGTTCCGCAGGCGCGGCTGATCGAGAGCAAGTCGCTCAAGCTGTTCCTCGCGAGCTTCCGGGATCATCGCGGCTTCCACGAGGCCGCCACGCTCTCGATCGGTCGTCGGCTCGTGGCCGCCGCCGAACCCCGCTGGCTGCGGATCGGCGGCTATTGGTACCCGCGCGGTGGCATTCCGATCGACGTTTTCTGGCAGACCGGGTCGCCTCCGCCCGGCCTGTGGCTGCCGGAGCAGGGCGTCCAGCCGTACCGCGGTCGGGGGTGAGGGGAGGCCGTGCCCGGTCCCGCGTTAGGGGTTCCTTAACACATGGGCCCTAGGCTGCGAGGCCTGCACGGCGGGCAGCCCCGCCGGTGCGCAGGAGACGGGCCATGGCGCAGACCGGCAGAACCCTGGAGCTGGAACAGCGGGCCACCTGGGCCTCCGCCGAGCAGGACGAGGAGGCGCGTTGGCCGGTCTACAAGACCGCGCTGTTCGTCGTGACCAGCTCGGTCGTGCTGTGGGGCGGTATCTTCGCGTTGATCGGCTGGCTCTGGTGAGGGCGGCACCGAGCCGCGGCTTCTCCGGCCGTGACCTCGGAGCTGCGCTGCACGGGTCGTCGGCGCAGTGGCACCACCCTTGAGCGCCCATCGCCGCCGAGCCATCTTGCCGGATGGGCACGGGCGGGGAAGCGATGCGCAGCGAGGCGCTCAACGTGCTCGACCGGCTGCCGACCCTGGCGCGCGGGACGGAACCGTTCGAGCGACCCGAGGCCGGGCGGCGGTTCGAGCTCGTTTCGGACTACGCGCCGGCGGGTGATCAGCCGCAGGCGATCGAGGAGCTGGTCGAGGGCATCGAGCGTGGTGCCCGCGACCAGGTGCTGCTCGGCGTCACCGGTTCCGGCAAGACGTTCACCATGGCGAACGTCGTGGCCCGCCTCCAGCGGCCCACGCTGATTCTGGCGCCGAACAAGATCCTGGCGGCACAACTCTACGGGGAGATGAAGAGTTTCTTTCCCAACAACGCCGTGGAATATTTCGTCAGTTACTACGATTATTACCAGCCGGAAGCCTACGTACCGCGCAGCGACACCTACATCGAAAAGACGGCGAGCATCAACGAGCAGATCGATCGGATGCGGCACAGCGCGACCCGTGCGCTGTTCGAGCGCGACGACGTGCTGATCGTCGCATCCGTCTCCTGCATCTACGGTATCGGCTCCCCCGAGGTCTACGCCCGGATGACGTTGACTCTGCGCACCGGCGAGACCGTCGACCGCCAGCAGCTTCTGCGTGCTCTGGTCGAACTGCAGTACCGACGCAACGACCTCGACTTCGGCCGCGGCGCGTTCCGCGCCAAGGGCGACGTCATCGAGATCTTTCCGGCCCACCTCGAAGACCGGGCCTGGCGGATCTCGCTGTTCGGCGACCGCATCGAGCGGATCGTCGAGATCGATCCCCTGACCGGCGAGCGCACGGCCCGCCTCGAGCAGGTGCGACTCTACCCCAACAGCCACTACGTCACCCCGCGACCCACACTCCAGCAGGCGGTCGAGGGTATCAAGCGCGAGCTCGCCGAGCGGCTCGCCGAGTTCCGTGCCCAGGGCAAACTCCTCGAGGCGGAACGTCTCGAGCAGCGGACCACCGCCGACCTCGAGATGATCCTCACCACCGGATCCTGTCCCGGCATCGAGAACTATTCGCGCTATCTCACCGGCCGGAAGCCCGGCGAGCCACCGCCGACGCTCTTCGAGTATCTGCCGCGAAACGCATTGCTCTTCGTCGACGAGAGCCACGTCACCGTGCCGCAGGTGGGCGGCATGTTCCGCGGCGACTGGCACCGCAAGTCGACACTGGCGGAATACGGTTTCCGTCTCCCCTCCTGCTGTGACAATCGCCCGCTCAAGTTCGAGGAATGGGACGCCATGCGGCCGGCGACGATCTTCGTCTCGGCCACACCGGGACCTTTCGAACTCTCGCGGACCGGTGGGGTCTTCGTCGAACAGGTGATCCGTCCCACCGGCCTCGTCGATCCGGTTTGCGAGGTCCGGCCGGTGGAGGGACAAGTCGACGATCTCCTGGCCGAGTGTCGGCTCGCGCGCGAGCGCGGCTATCGCGTGCTGGTTACCACCCTCACCAAGCGGATGGCCGAGGACCTGTCCGAATATCTGCACGAGCAGGGTGTTCGGGTCCGCTACATGCACTCGGACATCGACACGCTCGAGCGCATCGAGATCGTTCGCGACCTCCGCCTCGGCAAGTTCGACGTGCTCGTCGGCATCAACCTCCTGCGCGAGGGGCTCGACATCCCCGAGTGCGGGCTGGTCGCCATCCTCGACGCCGACAAGGAAGGCTATCTCCGCTCGGAGACCTCGCTCATCCAGACGATCGGCCGGGCGGCGCGCAACGCCGAGGGCAGGGTCATCCTCTATGCCGACACGATGACCCGCTCGCTCGAGGCGGCGCTGCGCGAGACCGAGCGGCGGCGTGCCAAGCAGATCGCCTGGAACGAGGCGCACGGCATCACCCCGCAGTCGGTCAAGAAGCAGATCGCCGACATCCTGGGCTCGGTCGCCGAACGCGATTACGTCACGGTCGAACTCGGCCCCGAAGCGCCGAAGACGCTCGTCGGCCGGGACCTCCATGCCTACATCGCCGAGCTCGAGCGGAAGATGCGCGAAGCCGCCGCCGAGCTCGAGTTCGAGGAAGCGGCCCGGCTGCGCGACGAGATCCGCCGGCTGGAGCAGAGCGAGCTCGGCTTGCCCTTGCCCACCTCGACAGCGCCGCTGCCGCCCCAGAAACGGGGCATCCGGGAAGCGAAGCGGCAGAAGGCCGAGGCGGCACGCAAGGCCCGCGGCCGGCGCCGGACGGGCGCGTGAGCGACTTCCCGCAGCCGGCCGGGAGCGCCTTCGAGGCGCGCATTCGGGAAGCTTTCGAGGCCCAGGGCCTCGTTCGACTGTTGGGCGCCGAGCTGCTCGCCTCCGCGCCGGGCCGGGTCGAGATCGGGCTGCCGTTCCGCCCGGAGCTCGGCCAGCATGACGGGTTCTTCCACGGCGGGGTCCTCGCGACGCTGGCCGACGACGCGGCCGGGTTCGCGGCCCTCGGTCTGATGCCGCCGGGCCACCGGGTGCTGACGGTCGAGTTCAAGATCAACTTCCTGGCACCGGGCATCGGCGAACGGGCGATCGCACGCGGCGAGGTGGTCCGCTCCGGACGAACGCTGACGGTGGCCCGCGCGGAGGTCGCCGTGGTGCGGGAAGGCAGCGAGCGCCTCGTCGCTCTCCTCCTCGCGACGATGATGGCCCTCCCGCCGGCGGTCGGGCCGTGAGCCCCTCCTCCCCGCCACCGCCAGATGCTTCCGTCGTCGCGCTGCGCTTGGCCGAAGACGGCTCGATTCCGAACAATCCGCGACTCCCGCTGCTGCTCTGGCGTCGCGTGGTCGATCCCGGGCATCACGACCCGGCGGCGAGGCTCGAGGCGATCTTCGCGCGCCACGGCTGGGTTCCCGCCTGGCGCGACGGTATCTACCCCTTCCCGCACTATCACAGCACCGCCCACGAGGTTCTCGGGATCGCCCGCGGCCGCGTTCGGGTCCGGCTCGGCGGCACTCGCGGTGTCGAGCTCGTGGTCGAGGCGGGCGACGTCGTCTTTCTCCCGGCCGGTGTCGGCCACCAGAGGCTGGAACCGGCGCCCGATCTCCTCGTCGTCGGCGCCTACCCGCCGGGCCAGCGACCGGATCTCTGCCGCGGTCTGTCCGAAGAGCGCGCTTCGGCCCTAGCGCGCATCGCGGCACTGCCCGATCCGCCGGATCCCGTCCGCGGCGGCCCGCTCGCCTTCGAGAACCCGCGAGGGGTGGCCCGGTCCGCTTCTTGAACCCCCGGTCGAACACGGCTGGCCGATGCGAATAATCCGTGGTTGCTCCCCTCGATCCAGAGCCGCCGCATCCGTTCCCGGGGGCCTTCACCGACCCACGGAACCCGATGGTTCGGGCGCCGACCCTGGGCCGAAGTCCCCCCGCCCGACCGCGCGGTCGCCCTCGATCGGGGCTCGCGAGGCGCTCGGCTACGCAGCCCGCTGGCGGTTCACCGAAGGGTCTGCAACTTTCGGTGGATAACTCCTAGCGCTTGTGGCCAGCTTCGTTGACTCGACCGACATCTTGTGAAGATATCGGCGTCGAGGAGAATCACAAGGAAAGCCCCGCGGCCGATCGGTACGGTCGACCGATCCTCGAATCGGCGAACCGCTCCGACGAGCCGACGTCCCCAGCCTCGACCTCGCCGGTGCCCCGACCGGCGCAACTCGAAGCCCCTGCCCCCGACTCGCCGCCCGAGCGGGCGGCCTTCTTTTCTTTTTGCCGTCCTCAGACGGCGGCACCGTAGAGCCGATCGAGCGTCGCCGCGTGCCGATCCACGATCCGCGCGCGTCGCAGCTTCAGGGTCGGCGTCATGAGGCCGTTCTCGAC
>DAIOUO010000096.1:0-10510 GCA_036759485.1 Geminicoccaceae bacterium
CGTCCCACCCGCGCCGGCGGTCGCCGGCGGCCCGTCGAGGAAGGCCACGACCCGCGCCGGTGCCCCGTCGCAGTCCGGGATCTTCAAGGGCAGACAACAGAAGCCGACCCGCTCGCGGTCGAGCGCCTCGGTGTTGGTGAGGTACTCGATCAGGATCACCCCGCGACGCAGCAGGACGTCGTGGGTGACGTGTTCCTCGATCGGCCGGACGATGCCGTCCAAGAGGTCGCGGATCACCCGGTCCTGGGGAAAGTCGACCGCCAGCGCCTTGATCCCCCGCGCGAGCAGCCATTGCGCAGCGTCGCGCGTGAGCCAGGGCGCTTCGCGCCAGAAACGCTCGTCCTCGAGCGGTCGCTGCCGGTCCCAGGCGGTGGCGAGCAGCGCGATGTCACCTTCGTGCAAATGCCCTGCCCGAGCCTCGAGTCGCGCGGCGTCGATCGGCTCGTTCGGCCGGACGTCCCGGAGGTCGATCACCGCGGCGTCCCCGATCGTGGCCGCGAGCGGCACCTCGGAGGTGGTGGCACCGTCCGGGAAATAGTGGCGGGGTGCGTCCATGTGGGTGAAGCCGTGTGTGCCGAGCGCGATCCGGGTGACCTGGAAGAGATCGCCCCGGGCATGGTCCTTGAGCATGCCGCGCTCGACCGGCCAGCGGAAATGGTCGACGATCGGCCGGGTCAGATCGACGATGCGCATGGCGGCCTCCCGCCCCGACCCTAGCCCGCCCCGGACCGCAGGGCGAGCGGTCGAGGGGGCATACCCGGCCCCGGCTCGGCTCCGGCGCTCGGTCCGCCCGGCCCTCGGGCCGGCTCGGACCGGACGGGGGCGGAGCGACGGCGTCCCGCCCCCACGACCGCGCGCAGCCGGCCTCGGCGGGCCCGGCCGTCCGAGCACCCCGCCGCGGGCCGACCGGCCCGGCTCCGACCCGTTCGCGACTGCGACCACGGGCCGCTGCGACGCTCGGCCGGCTCGCCGCCGCCGGCGGACGGAAATAGCTCGACGAGTCGTAGACCTTTTCTCGGAGCGGTGCCGATGGCCGTGATCCCGCGTACTCGGCCCTGGTCGGGCCCGGCTCTCCTCTCCTACGGCTTCCGCCCGTTCTTCCTCCTGGCCGGCCTGCAAGCGCTCTGGACCGTTCTCGCCTGGACCGGCTTCCAGACCGGCCTCCTGCCGCCGCCGACCGGCTGGCCGCCCGCTGCCTGGCACGCCCACGAGCTCCTCTTCGGCTACGGTTTCGCGGCGGTGGCTGGCTTCCTCTTGACCGCGATCCCGAACTGGACCGGTCGGCTGCCGCTCTCCGGCCTGCCGCTCCTGGGCCTCGCCGGCCTGTGGCTTCTGGGCCGGCTCGCGGTGGCCCTCGCAGCGGCCACGCCGCCCGTGCTCGTGGCGCTCGGGACGCTGGTCTTTCCGGCGGCCCTTCTGGTCGCCACCGCTCGCGAGGTCGTGGCCGGTGCCAACCGCCGCAACTATCCGGTGGTCGGCCTCGTGGCGCTGCTGGCGCTCGCTCAGCTCGCCTTTCACCTGGAGCTCGCCCGCGGCAGCCCGGCGCCGGTCGCGGCCCATGCCGCCATCGCCCTCTTCCTGCTCCTGATCCTCCTGATCGGCGGCCGGATCGTCCCCTCCTTCACGACCAACTGGCTGCGCCACCATCGCCCGGGCGCGCTCGCCCCGGCCCCCTTCGGCCGCTTCGACGCCCTCGCGATCGCCGCCGCCGCCCTCGCCCTGGCGCTCCTCCTGCTCGACCGGATCCTGGCCCTGCCGCCGAGCTCGGCAGGGCCGCCCGCGGTCCTCGCGGGCGCCCTCCACCTGGTCCGCCTGGCCCGCTGGCGGCCCCTCCGTGTCCTGGCCGAGCCGCTTCTCTGGGTCCTGCACCTGGCCTACCTCTTCGTGCCCCTGGGCTTCCTCGCGGCCGGCGCGGGCCTCCTCCACGATCTGCCGGGCCTCGCCGCGGCCTCGACCCATCTCTGGACGGTGGGGGCGATCGGCCTCATGACCCTGGCCGTGATGACCCGTGCCACCCGCGGCCACACCGGCCGAGCGCTCACCGCCCCGCCCGGCACGGTCGCGGCCTACGCCCTCCTCGCGCTCGCGGCCCTCGCCCGGGCCGCCGCTTCCCTCCTGCCCGAGGCGGCGGCCGTCCTCGTGCCGTTCGCGGGCCTCGGCTGGGTGGCGGCCTTCGCCCTCTTCCTCGCCCTCTACGGGCCGATGCTGCTGGCGCCCCGCGTTCCGGCGAGCAGCCCACCGTGATAGGCTCCTGCCGTCCACCGCCCGGAGGGCAGCCCTTGGCCGCGCCGCCTTCCCCGGTCCGCTTCGTGCTGCCCCTGCTCGGACTCCTCCTGGCCGGCGGCACCGCCGCCCCGGTCCGGGCCGGCGAGCTGAGGCTCGAGCGGGTGCTGCTCTCGAGCGCCGGGATGGCGCTCCTCGACCATACGGCCGAAGTCGGCCCGCGAGCCGACCTCGAGCTCGTCGTACCCCGCGCCCAGGCCGACGACATCCTGAAGAGCCTCGTGATCTACGATCCGGCCGGGTCCGCCGGGGCGGTCACCCTCGCGGGGGAGGCGCCGACGGCCGACCTCTTCCGCGACCTGCCGCTCGCCGAGCGCGAGCTCGCCACCCCTCAAGCTCTCCTCGCGGCACTTCGGGGCGTGCCGGTCGTGGTCGGCGGGCCGAAGGCGGTCGAGGGCCGGATCCTCGCGCTCGTGCCCGAGGACCGCCTCGAGGGCGAGGCCCGCATCCTCCGCCACCGGCTCACCCTCGCCACGGCCGAAGGCCTGCGCTCGATCCTGCTCGAGGAGGCGGAGGCGATCCGCATCCTCGACCCCCTGGTGGCGGGCGCGCTCGAAACCGCGCTCGGGCGCCTGGCCGGTGCCCGCGCGCCGGCCGAGCGGCGCCTCCTGGTCCGGCTCGAGGGGCCCGGCCCGCGCCGTGTCCGGGTCGCCTGGCTCGCCGAGGCGCCGGTTTGGAAAATGTCCTACCGGGCGATCCTCGGGGCACGCGAGGCCCGGCTGCAGGGCTGGGCGGTGGTCGAGAACCGCACCGGACGAGACTGGCAAGGGGTCGAGCTCACGCTTCTCGCCGGTGCCCCGGTGACGCTGCGCCAGGCGCTTTCGCGGCTGGTCTGGGCCGAGCGGCCGGAAGTGCCGGTCCGCCTGCCGGAGCCGGTTCGGCCGCGGATCGACGAGGGCGGACTGCCGCCGGTGGCGAGCAGCGCCGCGCCCGCCGCCGGCGGCCGGGTGCGGGCGGCGGCGGCGCCTTCGGCGGCCGCGGCCGAGACCATGGTCGCCGCGAAGGCCGATGCGCCGGCCGAGATCGCCCCGGCCGAGGCGGCCGAGAGCCCGACCCGCACGATCTTCCGCCTGCCCGGACCGGTGAGTCTGCCCGAACGCGGCACGGCGCTGCTGCCGGTCCTCGATCGGGCCCTGCCGGCCGAACGGATCGTCCTCCTCCAGGCCGACCGCGCGCCGCTGCGCCCCTTGGCCGCGCTCCGCCTGCTCAATCGAGGGTCGAGTGCGCTTCCCCCCGGCATCGTCACCGTGTTCGCCGCGGCCGAGGAGGGCGGCGGTTTCCTCGGCGACGCCGAGCTGCCCCTCCTTGCGCCCGGCGAGAGCCGACTGCTGCCCTTCGCCGTCGATCGGGGGCTGCGGATCGAGAGCACGGTCGAGGCGGACGGGCGGATCGTGGCACTGCGGATCACGGACGGCGTTCTGGTCCTCGACCGGGTCGAGCGGCGGGCCGTGCGCTACCGGATCGAGCCGCTTCCGGGCGAGGCCCGAACGGTCGTCCTGGAACAGCCGCGCGAGCCGGGCTTCCGCCTGGTCGAGCCGGCGGCGGTGGCCGAGAGCGAGCGCTTCTGGCGGATCGAGCGTCGGCTCGAGGCGGGCGAGCGGCTCGAGCTTCCGGTCGTGGTCGAGCGGCCGGAGCGGCGCGAACTGGCACTCGTCGATCTCGACCCCGCGGAGCTGCGCCTGCTCTTCGCCGGCACGAGCCTGCCGCCAGCCCTCGAACGGGCGATGGCCGAGATCGCCCGCATCCGCGGCGGGATCGGCGAGGCCGCGGCCCGCGCGGCGCGGCTCGAGCGGGAGCGCTCCGAGCTCGTGGCCGAGCAGGACCGGCTGCGCGCCAACCTCGCCGCGGTGCCGGCCGGTAGCGACCTCGCCCGGCGCTACCTGGCCCGGCTCGGGGCGAGCGAGGACCGGCTCGAGGCCCTGGCCCGCGAGCTCGAGGGCGCTCGGTCGGCAGCCGCCGCGGCCGAGGAGGAGCTGCGCCGCTTCGTCCGCACGCTCGCCCTCTAGCCGAAGGGCCGGCGGCGGACCGGCCGTCGCGCAGTGCCCGCGGTCGACCCGGCACGGGGTCCGGCACGGACCGACGCACGGGCGGGCGCGCGCCCGGAGGGTCCGCTTGCCCGTCGGGTGGGTCGATGCGACAGTGGCGGGTCGGTGCGCCGGGACCTCGTCACCTCTGGTGGTGAACGGTCGAGGGCCCGGGCACCTCGGGCGCGAGCGGGAGCGGTCATGGCCCGGAACCGATGGGCGAGACTCGGTGTCGTCACGGTCCTCGCGCTCTTGCTCGCCGGGGCGAGTCGAGCCGAGCTCCGGATCGAGCTCGTGGACGGTCGGGTCTTCGTCCTGCCCTTCGAGCGGCACGAGGTGCGCCGGATGGAGTTCGACGGTGTGCCGGTCGACCCGGACGGGGGGGCGGTCCGCCAGGAGGAGCCGGTCGAGGACGTGGTCGCGGCCCCGGCCCGGCTCGCGGCCGAGGAAGCCAAGGGCAAGGGCGGGCGGCTGCTCGAGGTCGGCCCGGGCCGGGCCTTTGCCGCCCCGAGTGCCGCCGCAGCCGCGGCCCGCGACGGCGACACGGTCGAGATCCACCCCGGGACTTACGAGGACGTCGCGGTCTGGCGGGCGAACCGGCTCACGATCCGCGGGGTCGGCGGGCGGCCGCGGATCGACGCCCGAGGTGGGGGTGCCCAGGGCAAGGCCGTCTGGGTGATCGCCGGCCGCAAGGTGACGGTCGAGAACGTCGAGCTCACGGGCTCGAGGGTACCGGACAAGAACGGCGCCGGCATCCGAGCCGAGGGTGGCGATCTGACGCTGCGCGAGGTGCTGATCCACGGCAACGAGATCGGCATCCTCTCGGCTGTCGACTTCAAGGGCGAGCTCCGAATCGAGCGCTCGGAATTCTACGGCAATCTCGTGCCGGACTTCGAGCAGGCCGGCGTTCCGCCCGGTCACAACATCTACGTCAACGGGGCGCGGCCCTTCGTTCTGATCGGCAGCTGGATCCACGGCGCGGTCGACGGCCACAACGTGAAGACCCGGGCGAGCGAGAACCGGATCCTCTACAACCGCATCGAGGACGATCCCGGCCGCGCTTCCTCCTATCTGATCGACGTCGCCGAAGGCGCGCCCACGCTGATCCTGGGCAATCTCCTGATCGAGCGGGCGGAGAGCCCGAACAAGGTGATCCTCTCGATCGCCTCGGAGAAGAACGCCCCGACCGCGGCTACGCTGATCGCCTTCAACACGATCGTCAGGCCGAAGAACGAGACGGTGGCGGTGGCCAACCGCGGTTCGGGCCCGGTCCGCCTGGTCGACAATCTCGTGGTGGGGCCGGGCCGGCTGGCCGAAGGCAACGTGCTCGTCGAGGCCACCCTCGAGGTCGCCACGATGGCCTTCGTCGACCCGACCCGCGGCGACTGGCGGCCGGCCCCGGGCTCGCCCGCGATCGACGCCGCCATCCCCGTCCGGCCCTGGCGCAAGCTCGCGATCGAGCCGCGCTGGCAGTACCGCCATCCGCTCGCCCTCGACCCCCGCCCGGCGGCCGGCCGCGGCTTCGATCTCGGTGCCTTCGAGGCGGGCGGCTAGCGGCCCGACGCCGGCCCCGGTCCGAAGTCCCACTCAGCGGTCCGGCGGCCGGCGGGTCGGTTTCCAGACCCGCCGGGCGAGCTCGAACATGTTGCCGCCCAGCACCCCGCGCACGTCCTCCTCCGACCAGCGGCGGGCGAGGAGCCCCTCGGTGATCTCGGGGAGCTGTTCGGGGGCGGCGATCCGGATGCCCGATACGCCGCCCCCGTAGCCTTCGCACCGCGGCCACCAATAGTCGCGGTCGAGGCCCGGCGGCTCGTCGTCGAGCCCCTGGGCCGGGTAGCTGTAGTCGATGCCGAGGCCCACCCGGGCGGGCCCGATCCGCTCGGCGAGCCACTCGATCGCATCGAGGACCGCGCTCGTGCCGCCCTTGGGGTCGGTCAGGAAGCGGCCGACGCCGTTGACGCAGACGATGCCGCCCGTGGCGGCACAGGCGTCGATCTGCTCGCTCGTCAGGTTGCGGCGATCGCCCTTGAGGGCGCGCGGGTTGGCGTGGCTGAAGATCACCGGGCCGAGGCCCATCGCCATGATGTCGAGGCTCGTGCGGTGGCCGGTGTGCGAGAGGTCCATGAGCATGCCGCAGGCGTAGATCGCCTCGACGATGCGCCGGCCGAGCGGACTCAACGGGATGTCCTCGTCGTAGCAGCCGCCGCCGACCGCGTTGTTGCGGTTGTAGGCGAGGTGCATCTGCCGCACGCCGAGATCGTAGAAGAGCGCCACCATCTCCGGCCGGCCGTGGAGCGGGATCGCCCCCTCGAGGTCGAAGGCGACGGCGAGCTTGCCCTCCCGCTTGGCGCGCAGGACGTCCTCGACCGTGTCGACCGGTACGAAGAGGTCGGGCCGGGCGCGCAGCTGGGCCCGGAAGGAGGCGAGCACGGTCATGACCTGCGGCAAGGGGTTCATGTCCATGCCGATGTTGACCGAGACGAAGGTGGCGCCGGCCCGGTGGTGGCGGCCGAGGACGGAGAGGTCGGCGTCCGGGTGGAGCGGCAGGCAGGCGTGGGCGTCCCAGACGATCGCTTCGCGGTGCAAGCGGGCGGCACGGTCGGCGAGTTCGGTCATGGGCGGTCCCCGCGGAGCTGGACCGGGGCAGGCTAGAGCCTCGCGGGCTTCCGGCAAGGGGCCCGCGCTGTTAGGAACAATATCTTATGAACGGCATCGGCGCAAGGTCGCGCGCGAGGGTCGGCGGGGCAGACCGGCGGGGCGAGGTTCGTCTCGGCACAACTATTAGTTGTGTATTGGGGCAGTCATACGCGTCCGGGTCGCATGGGCGTCGAGGAAACCGTAGCCTGCCCTGCGCAGCGGGCGTGGCGCCCGCTGGGCTGCTCGAGAGGCTTCGCGTTCCGGCCGGCCGCTCGCGGACGGTCGGTATCGGACGGCGCCTCGGAGCCACCGATCGAAAACAGCGGGTCCGTCCCCGCGCCGGGGGCGAATCGCGATCCGTGCCGCCGGGTGCGGGGAAGCGCCCCGCGGAGGCTCGCCCGACCGGGAAGAGGCCGTCGTCGGCCCGCGGCGCCCGATTCGGTCGGCTCTACCGCGCGAAGCGCTCCTCTACTCGGCCGCCTCCGGATAGCCGTTGGAGGGCCAGCGTCGGGCCGGAGCCTCGCCGCGATCGAACAGCCCGACCTGCGTGCCCCAGGCGTCCCAGCCGGGCCGCGAACTGCGGGCGAAGAGTTCGAGATAGGGTCCCTCGGAGAGACGCTCGATCAGGTCGTAGATCTCGTCCGGTTTACGGCTGTGCTCGCGGCGGGGCGAGACCACGAGTTTCGGAACGTCGGCGGATCGGCGCTTGGGGTGGCCGCGGGTGGCGAGCAGACATTGTTCCGGATTGGCCCGGGTCCAGAAGCCGAGGCCGGTGAAGAAGCCCACCCCGCTCCGGTTCCGCTTCACCCAATAGAAGCCGACCGTCTTGTAGGTGAAGCCCCAGGCGCGGATCACCTCGAAGGCCTTGTCCAAGAGGGGATCCGTCGCCCAGAGGAGGAGGATCGAATCGGCGGCTGCCCACTCGGCGACCGGCAGCCTCTTCACCTCGTCGAGGGTCATACAGTCGTAGTGTGCTTCTGCACTGCGACCCTTGCCCTTGGCCGAGTAGGTTGCGAAGGTCCAGGGTGGGTCTGCGTAGATCACGCGGTATTTTCTGGAGATCGGGCAACAGTTCATCCAGCCAGCCCTCGAGGCAGAG
Source organism: Geminicoccaceae bacterium (assembly GCA_036759485.1). Lineage (GTDB taxonomy): Bacteria > Pseudomonadota > Alphaproteobacteria > Geminicoccales > Geminicoccaceae > JANXAZ01. The sequence continues at coordinate 8,044 of DAIOUO010000096.1, forward strand.
GTTGACTTTATCGAGCATTTTCCGCACAGGAAAGCCGAGACGCCCACCCGACTCTTGACCTGCCAATGCCAGGTTTTTTCAGACGAAGGATCCGGAGCAGTAGACTATCGTTCACCCTGCCACCAGAACGACATCGCATCCCGGGCAATGACCGCAGTTCGCCAGAAGTGTTTGCCGGCATCGCGAATCGTGAAGCATCGAGCCCTTCTGCCAGAATCACAACTACCGAAGACCAGCTTGCTTTCCCTCGAACCACCACCTATCGTTTTCTCGCCGAATACGACAGGACCGATTCGATGGGTTCGTCGACGATCTTTCGTATCGTACGGCAACAACGCGTCTCGGCTCGGGTCGTCGCTCTCGGCCGGCCGCTCCGCAGCGGCGCTCGCGGCCAATTCCGGCTCCGAGCACACGGCCCGGTCCGGTGCGCGAAGGAGCGCTTCGATCGGCGCCGCTTCGGTATCCGACCGCGAGGTTCGTACGCAGAGCTGACCACGATGGATATGGCAGAGCATCTTTCGTCGACTATCGGATCGGTGTCGAACGTTTTCCTCCTCGAGCTTGCAATCGTGTTGTCCACGAGCACGAACACGTCGAGCAAATCGTTCCTGTGAGCCTTCTCGCCCACCCCGGAACTCCTCCGTCGCCACGGTCGCCCTCAGGGAGCGTCTCGGGCGGCACGCAAAAGGTCGACGCCGACGAGAACCGCGGCCAGATTGGGCACGTTCGATCCGTTCAGCAATTCCGCGGATATTCGTCACGAGCAGCGGGAGAAGACCGCAGATCCCGCGCTCCGTGGCGAACGGCCCGCTTCGCCCCCTCCGCGCCTCGACGAAAGTCGAACCGCCGGCGGCGAGCGCTCAGGTCACCCAGGCGACCCGGAGGAGGTTGGTGGCGCCGGGTGTGCCGAAGGGCAGGCCGGCGGTGATGACGATCGAGTTGCCGGGCTTGGCGAACCCTTCGCTGCGGGCGAACCGGCGGGCCTTCTGCACCATCTCGTCGAGATCCTGCGCGTCTTCCGTGAAGACCGGGTGGATGCCCCAGGCGAGGGTGAGCTTCCTGGCCGTCGGCATGCGGGTGATGAGACCCAGGATCGGATGGTCGGGGCGCTCGCGGGCGGCCCTGAGCGCCGTCGCCCCCGAGGTCGTGTAGGTGACGATGCAGGCCGAGCCGAGCGTGTGCGCCACCTGGGCCGCGGCCTGGGTGATCGCATCCGCCGAGGTCTGGCGGGCCGAGGCGTGGAAGGCGTCGAGATAGGCCCGATAGAGTTCGTCGCGCTCCACCTGGGTGACGATCCGGTCCATCATCGCCACCGCCTCGACCGGCCAGGCGCCGGATGCGCTCTCGGCCGACAGCATCACCGCATCGGCACCGTCGTAGACCGCGGTCGCGACGTCCGAGGCCTCGGCCCGGGTGGGGGCCGGGTTGGTGATCATGCTCTCGAGCATCTGGGTCGCGACCACCACGGGCTTGCCCGCCTCGCGGGCGCGGCGGACGATCTTCTTCTGCAGCCCCGGCACCCGCTCGGGCGGCAGCTCCACGCCCAGATCGCCGCGGGCGATCATGATCGCATCCGCCAGATCGACGATCTCGTCGAGCCGCTCGATCGCCGAGGGCTTCTCGATCTTGGCCATGATCGAGGCGCGACCGGCCACCAGCCGCTTGGCCTCGGCCACGTCGTCGGGACGCTGGACGAAGGAGAGCGCCACCCAGTCGAAGCCGAGCTCCATCCCGAAGGCGAGGTCGCGGCGGTCCTTGTCGGTCAAGGCCGGGATCGGCAGGACGACGCCCGGGACGTTCACGCCCTTGCGGTCGGAGAGCGGTCCGCCGGCGGTGACCACGGTCTCGGCCGCGCCCGGCTCGGCCCGCTCGACCCGCAGCCGGATCTTCCCGTCGTCGAGCAGCAGCTCCGCTCCCGGGGTCAGGACCCGGAGGATCTCGGGATGCGGCAGCTCGACCCGGGAGACGTCGCCCGGGGTCGGGTCGAGGTCGAGCCGGAAGGGCCGGCCCGGCTCGAGCAGCACCTTGCCCTCGGCGAAGGCGCCGATCCGGAGCTTCGGGCCCTGCAGGTCGATGAGCGTACCGATGGGCCTGCCGCGCGCCTTCTCGATCTCGCGGACGATGGCGAAGCGGGCGGCGTGGTCCTCGTGGCTGCCGTGGCTGAAGTTGAAGCGGAACACGTCGGCACCGGCATCGAACAGCGCCTCGATCCGCTCCCGCGTCGCACTCGAGGGACCGAGCGTGGCCAGGATCTTGGTCGACCGCTCGCGGCGCATCCTCTCCTCCCGCCGCACGGCAGATCGGCTCGCGTCACCTGCCGCGCGAGCACCTGCCCTTAGAGCATCGAGGGGCGGTCGTCACGCGGGGGCCGGCCGGAGGCTCGAAATGGCTGGTCCGCGAAGCCGGGACCGGGTAGCTTCGAGGGAGCCAATCACGGGATCAGCATGCTCCACCCGCACCGCCGCCG
>DAIOUO010000097.1:0-10496 GCA_036759485.1 Geminicoccaceae bacterium
CCCGCGGTCTGCCGATCGTGGCGGCCGCCGGCGGGGCGGTCGCCGACTGGCTGCCGCCCGAAACGGCGCTCCTCGTCCCGCCGGAGGACGAGGCCGCGCTCACCGACGCGCTCGCCCGGGCGATCGGCGATCCGGTCACACGCGCGCGGCTGCGGGCGGCTGCGATCGCGGGCCGGGGCGGGCTGCCGAGTTGGCCCCGACAGGCCGAGCGCGCGGAGGCCTTTCTGCGCGCCGCGTCGGATCCGTGAGCGGCTTCTCCGCCGACTGGCTCGCGCTGCGCGCCCCCTTCGACGGGGCCGCACGGGCCCGCGCGCTCGAGGCGGAGCTCGCCCGCTGGGCCGCTGGCCGAGCGGAACCCCTTCGCATCGTCGATCTCGGCGCCGGGACCGGGGCCAATCTCCGCCATCTCGCTCCCCGCCTGCCGGTCGCGCAGGCGTGGACACTCGTCGAGCTCGACCCGGCGCTGATCGCAGCGGGCGAACCGCTTCTCCCGCGAACCGGCGGGGTCGAGGCGATCTACCGCCGGGCCGATCTCGCAGCCGAGCTCGAGGCGGTGCTGGCGGGGCCCGTCGACCTCGTTACCTGCTCGGCGCTGCTCGATCTCGTCTCGGCCGCGTGGCTCGAGCGGCTCCTGCGGCTCGTGCTCGAGCGCGACCTCGCCCTCCTCGCCGTCCTGAGCTACGACGGCCGGGTCGCCCTCGAACCCCCCCGTCCGCTCGACGGCGAGGTGATCGCGCTCGTCAACCGGCACCAGCGAACGGACAAGGGATTCGGCCCGGCGCTCGGGCCCGAGGCGGCCTTCGCCCTCGCGAGGTCGCTCGACGCTGCGGGCGACCGGCCGCGGGTCGAGCTCTCGGACTGGACGGCCGGGCCCGAAGAGCGGGCCTTCCAGGCGGCGCTCGTCGAAGGTTGGGCCGAGGCCGCGGCCGCGATCGCGCCAGAGCGGGCGAGCGCCGTCGCCTCATGGCGTCAGGAGCGGCTCCAGCTGATCGCGGCCGGCCGCAGCGGCTGCCGCGTGGGCCATCGCGACCTCCTGCGCCTGTCGCGGGGCCAAAGGCGCACGCCGTAGCCGGCAGAGGAACAGCCAGTCGCCGCCGAGCGGCAGGACCTCGGGGGCGAGGCGGATCGCCTGGTCCATCCGCGCGATCGCCGGTAGGCAGAGCGCGTCGCGGCCGGAGCCGATGATGACCGGTGCCACGCAGAGCTGGAGCACGTCCAGGCAGCCGGCGGCCAGGAAGCGGGAGACGGTCACCCCGCCGCCTTCGACGAACAGCCGGCGGACCCCCCGTGCGCGCAGTGCCTCGAGTACGCGCCACGGCTGCACCGTTCCCTCCTCGACCGGGAGCCCCAGGATCTCGGCCTCGCCGAGCCGCGTGGCGTCCTGCCGGTCGGCGCGGCAGAGCAGGAGGGTGGGTGGCGGTCGCTCGCGGAAGACCCGGTAGTCGGGGCCGAGCCTGCGGTCGGGATCGAGGATCACGCGCAACGGGCTCGGCCCGGGCACGAGCCGCACGGTGAGCCGGGGGTCGTCGTGCGCGACCGTCCCGGCACCCACGAGCACCGCGTCGCAGAGCGCCCGCAGCCGGTGCATGTGGACGAAATCGGCCTCGCCCGTGACGTGGCTCGAATGGCCGGGTTCGGTCGCGATCCGGCCGTCGAGGCTCTGCCCCAGATGCGCCACCACGCGGATGCCGTCGGGCGAGGGGGCGAGGAGCTCGCGATAAGCGGCCAGCAGCCGCTGTTGGTCGGGTCCGAGCCCGTCGAGCGGGAGTTCGGCCGGATCGGCGCCCTCGTGCGCGCAGGCCAAGAGCCGCTCCCAGGCCCGCGCGAAGCGTGCCTCGCGGCTGTCCGAGCGGACCCGGGGGATCGAGGCCGACGCGCCGTTCACTCGCGGATCGCCTCGAGTTCGACGCGGATCGGGATCAGGTCCGCGACCCAGCCGTTCTCGACCGCGTAGGTGCTGCCCCAGAGCGAGCGCTGGACGGTCGTGCGGGCGCTCACGCCCACGACCCAGTTCTCGCCCCAGGGATACTTGCCGATCTTGTTGAGCGTCACTTCCACCGCGAGCGGCAGGGTCTTGCCGCGGAAAGTGAGATCGCCCTCGACTACGCCCGTGGTCTCGCCGCGGGCTATCGCCCGCCGCATCACGAAGGTGACGATCGGGTTGGCTTCGGCATCCAGGAAGTCGGCCGATCGCAGATGCCCGTCGCGCGCCTCGTGGTTGGTGAAGACGCTGCGGGCGTCGACCCGGATCTCGACCTCGTGCAGGGTCCGGGTCGCCTCGTCGAACACGAAATGGCCTTCGGCCTTGAGGAACTGGCCGAGAACGCTCGAATAGCCGATGTGGGTGGCCTCGAAGGCGATCGCGAAATGCTCGGGGTCGATCCGGTAGCGGCGCGGCTCGGCCGAAGCCGGGTCGAGCCCACCCAGAAGGAGCGCACAGGAGGCGAGCAGCAGGTCGAGCGGGCGAGCGGTCGCCATGGCGGATCTCCTCAGCCCGTGCCGCGGCCGACAGGCAGGCCGCCGTGTCCGTTGCCGAGCGCGCGCAGCAGATGGCCGCTGCGGCGGGCCTTGGTCTCAAGGTAGAAGAGATTGTGCTGGTTGGCGGGCACGCTCGACGGCACCCGCTCGACGACGCTCACACCGTGCCGGGCGAGCGCGTCGAGCTTCTCCGGATTGTTGGTGATGAGCCGCAGCCGCTCGATGCCGAGCATTCGCAGCATGGCGGCGGCGAAAGCGTAGTCGCGCTCGTCGGGCAAGAAGCCCAGATGCGTGTTGGCGTCGACCGTATCGAGGCCCTGGTCCTGCAGCCGGTAGGCCCGCAGCTTGTTGAGGAGGCCGATGCCGCGCCCTTCCTGGCGGAGATAGACGAGTACGCCCGCCCCCTCCTCGGCCATCTGGGCGAGCGCCGCGTCGAGCTGCTCGCCACAGTCGCAGCGCAGCGAGCCGAACACGTCGCCCGTGAAACATTCGGAGTGCAGCCGCACGAGCGGCGCGCGCACGCTCGCCGGATCGCCCACGAGGAAGGCCAGATGCTCGACCGCCCCCGAGGCCGAGCGGAACAGCACGAGCCGGCCCCGCTCGGTGGCGGCGATCGGCAGCCGCGCCTCGACCACGGGCCGCAGCGTGGCGAGATCGTCGCGCGAGCGGGCGAGGATCGCCTCGGCCTCGACGCTGACATCGCCGCGCGCCTCGGGCCCCACCGGTCGAGCCAGCACCGCCGGCATGAGCCCGGCCCGCTTGGCCAGATCGACCGCCGCCTCCTCGAGCCGGTTGCCGAGCCGGAGCGTGCAGCCCTCGGGCAGCCCCCGTCCGCCGTTCGCCGGCAGCCCGGGGCCGACCAGGGCGAGCAGCCCGGCGGCACCGATCGGCCGGCCGAGCTCGAGCGCGGCGCAGGTCGCCGCCGGCACGGCGAGGCCGAGCGCCTGGGCGCGGGTGCCGGTGATCAGGAGCGTGCAGCGCTCGCTCTCGGCGAGCCAATCGGCGAGCGCCGCCTCGTCGAGCGGTTCGACGGCCCGCACCAGGATCGCCCCGGGCTCGCCGTGCAGAAGGCAGGAGCCGCCGCCGGACAGGACCCGTTCGGCCGCGACCACCCGGGCGCGGGAGGCTCGCTGGACGGCGTTCATGCGACGCCCGCACGGGACGGTTCGCTCATGGCGCTCCCCGCTTCCTCGCCTTCCGGTTCACCGGCCGTCGCGCGGTACCCGGCGGTCATGAATTCTCCGCAACCCATCGATGCCTCTAGCACAGTGGCCACGCCCACGAAATCGTTCCCGCGGCCGGTGTCAGCCACCTCGTACCATCCGCCGCAGCACCGGATCCCGGTCGATCGCGTGGTGCTTGAGGGCCGCCGCCACGTGCAGCGCGACGAGACCCGCGAGCGCCCAGCCCTGCAGCCGATGAGCCCGCAGCAACAGCGCCTCGAGGGCCGGGTCCGGGCCGATCGGGTGCGGCACCGGGAGAAACCCGAAGAGCACCGTCGGGATGCCGAGCGGCGAGGCGGCGGCCGCGAGGAATCCCGTGACCGGCATCGCGAGGAGGAGGAGATAGAGGAGCGCGTGGCTCGCCGCCGCGGCCCGCCGCTGCCAGAGCGGCATGCTCGCGGGATGCTCGGGCCGGGCCCGGTCGAAGAGTCGCCAGCCGAGTCGCAGGAGGGTGAGCAGCAGGATCAGCGCCCCGAGCGACTTGTGGCGCTGGTAGAGGACGAACTTCTGCGCCAGCGCCTCGGGGCCGAGGCTCGTCATGGTGCGGCCGAGCAGCCACTGGCCGATCACCAGCAGCGCCGTGGTCCAGTGCAGGAGCCGGATCGCTCGGCCCCAACCGTTCGGGCCGCTCCGCCAGCTCACGGCCGGCTCGCCTCGACCAGGAAGCGAACCCGGATCTCGGGCCCGAGGATCTGCTCGCTGTCGAACACACCCGATCCGAAGCCGAACTCGCGCCGGCGCAGCACCACCTCGCCCGAGGCCACCGCCCGCTCGCCCTCGACGCTGATACGTGCGGGATGGCGGATCGGACGTGTGACGCCCTTGAGCGACAGCTCCGCGACGACCTCGTAGAGCCCCTCGCCCCTGGGCTCGAAGGCGAGCGTGCGGTAGCGCGCCTCAGGGTGGCGCGCGCTGTCGAAGAACTCCGCCGCCTGCGCCTGCTTGTCGCGGTTCGGATCGCCCGTCGCCACGCTCGTCGGATCGACCGCGACCTCGACGCTCGAGCCCGCGAGATCGGCGGGGTCGAAGCGGATCGCCACCGTCCAGCGGCCGAAGCTCCCCTCGATCACCTGGGCGCCCTGGACGGCCGTGAAGGCGAGCCGGCTCTTCGCCGGATCGGCCTTCCAGGCGGGCGGCTCGGCGCGTGCGCCGACGCAGCCCAGGAGCGCCAGGGCGGAGGCGGCGACGTCGAGGCGGCGAGCGATCATGCCGGACGCTCCTCTCCGACCGCCCCTGCCGGGCGGCCCGATCAGAGATCGTCCGCGGGACCCGCCGCGTCCAGGGGTGGGCGCCGCCGGCTCGCCCCGCGCTCAGCCGCGCTCTTCGGCGAGCACCCGCTCGTAGGCCGGCAGGGTGAGGAACTCCTCGAACCCGTCGTTCTCGACGAGCTCGAGAAGGAGTCGTGCCGCGTCCGTGTAGCGGCCGGACGCGAAGCGCTCGGCACCGACCTCGCTGCGGATCCGGTCGAGCTCCTCTTCGACCGTGCGGCGGATCAGTGCCGAATCGACCAGCCGCCCGTCCTCGAGACGGGCACCGTGGCGACGCCACTGCCAGAGCTGGGCGCGGCTGATCTCGGCGGTGGCGGCGTCCTCCATGAGGTCGTTCAGGGGCACGCAGCCGATACCCCTGAGCCACGCCTCGATATAACCGATCGCCACCGAACAGTTGGTCCGCAAACCCGTCTCGGTGATGGTCCCGTGCGGCGGAGCCAGCAGCTCCGCGGCGGTCGTGGCGAAGTCGCGCTGCTTGTCGCTGTTCACCTGGTTGGGGCCCGGCATCAGCCGGTCGAAGACCTCCTTGGCCACCGGCACGAGGCCCGGATGGGCGACCCAGGTGCCGTCGTGGCCGTCGGTCGCCTCGCGTTCCTTGTCGGCGCGGACCCGGGCGAGCGCCGCTTCGTTCTTGGCCGGGTCGTGGCGGATCGGGATCTGCGCCGCCATGCCGCCCATCGCGTGCGCACCGCGCCGGTGGCAAGTCTTGATCACGAGCCGCGAATAGGCGCGCATGAAGGGCACGGTCATCGTGACCTGAGCGCGGTCCGGCAGCACCCGATCGGGATGCGCCCGGAGCTTCTTGATGTAGCTGAAGATGTAGTCCCAGCGGCCGCAATTGAGCCCGGCGCAGTGCTCGCGCAGCTCCCACAAGATCTCGTCGAGTTCGAAGGTGGCGAGGATCGTCTCGATCAGCACCGTCGCCTTGATCGTGCCGACCGGCAGACCGAGCCGGCTCTGGGCGTGGTGGAATACCGTATTCCACAGCCGCGCCTCGAGATGGCTCTCGAGCTTGGGCAGGTAGAAATAGGGGCCGCTGCCGCGCGCCACGAGCTCCCGCGCATTGTGGAAGAAGAAGAGACCGAAGTCGAACAGCGCACCCGACATCGGCTCGCCGTCGACCAGCAGGTGCGCCTCGGGCAGGTGCCAGCCGCGCGGCCGGACGAGCAGCACGGCGGTCTTCTCGGCGAGGCGGTAGGCCTTGCCGGTCTGCGGATCGTCGAAGCTGATGGTGCGACGGACGGCGTCCATCAGGTTGAGCTGGCCCGAGACCTGGTTGGCCCAGCTCGGCGTGGTCGCGTCCTCGAAATCCGCCATGTAACAGGATGCGCCCGAGTTGAGCGCGTTGATGATCATCTTGCGGTCGACCGGCCCGGTGATCTCCACCCGGCGATCCTGCAGGTCGGCGGGGACCGGCCAGACTTTCCAGTCGGCCGCGCGGATGTGCGCGGTGTCGGGCAGGAAGTCGGGCAGCTCGCCGGCATCGAGGCGCGCCTGGCGGGCGGCCCGAGCGGCGAGCAGCCGTCGCCGCTCGCCGCCGAAACGCCGTTCGAGGTCGACCACGAAGGCCAGCGCCTCGGGCGTCAGCACACGCTCGAAGCCGGGCAGCATCGGGCCGCGGATCGCGACCCCGGGCAGATCGATCAGGTTCACCGCGCCATCCCCCGTCGGCAGGCCGAACGGCCGGGGGGCATAGCACCGTTGCGCCGCTGCGACCATGGTGCACCGCAACGCGACCGGCGGCGGCCATCCCGCCGCGCGGCCGCCGGGTGCTCGGCGCGGCGCCGAGGCCCGGGCAACGGAGCCGAGACGGGAGAGCGCTCGTGAGCCAGTCCGGACATCCGATCGCCGAGACCGCGCGGGCCCACCTCGAGACCCGCGTCCCGATCGGCGCCGAAGGGGAACCGGTGGCCGAGCTCGTGGCCCGCCTGTCGACCGGCCGTCACGCGCTCCTCGACCCCGTCTGGGTGGTCGACGAGGCGGGCCGGCTCCTCGGGGTGGTGCCGACCGGAGAGCTGCTCGCCGCGGCGCGCGATGCGACCCTCGGCGCGCTGATGCACCCGCCGCCGCCCACCGTCGACGCCGCGACCGACCAGGAGCGGGTGGCGCTCGTCGCCCACCGGCATCGGCTCGCGGCCGTACCGGTAGTCGACGCCGATCGCCGGTTCTTGGGGGTTGTGCCGCCGACCGCGCTCGTCGACGTGCTCCTGCGCGAGCACGACGAGGACATCCGCCGGCTGGCCGGCATCCTCGGATCGACCAACCACGCCACCGGGGCGCTCGCCCTGCCACCCGCCCGCCGCGTCGCCAATCGGCTCCCCTGGCTCCTGGTCGGGCTCGCCGGCAGCATCGTCGCGGCCGGCGTCGTGGCCGGCTTCGAGGGCCGATTGCGCGAAGAGGTGGCGATCGCCTTCTTCGTGCCGGCGATCGTCTACCTGGCCGACGCGATCGGGACCCAGAGCGAGGCCGTGGCGGTGCGCGGCCTGTCGCTCGAGCACGCGCCCTTGGGCCGGGTGCTCTGGGGCGAGCTGGCTACCGGCGCGATGCTGGGCGTGATCCTGGGCGCGCTCGCCGCCCCGGCCGCCCTTTTCCTGGGCGCCAGTCCGGGACTCGCCGGGGCGGTGGCGCTCGCCATCCTGACCGCCGGCGCGAGTGCCTCCGCGCTCGGTCTCCTCTTCCCCTGGCTTTTGAGCCGCGCCGGCTGGGACCCGGCCTACGGCTCGGGACCGGTCGGCACCGTCGTCCAAGACGTGCTCACGTTGCTCGTCTATTTCGCCTGCGTGGGCGCGCTGCGCTGAGCGGTCGGGGCGTTCCGTAGCGTGCGCCGATCGCCCGATAGGCCGCTTCGACCGCTGCCCGGCCCCAGGTCCGCTCGAGCCGGCGGACGGTGAAATGGCCGCGAGCCACCGTGAGGAAATGGTCCATGAAGAGCGTGTTGACCGCCGCCCCGGCGATCGCGCCCAGCACCGGCACGGCCTGGGCGGCGGCCTTGTCGGTGACGACCACCCCGAAGCGGGCGCCGATCGCCCGCAACAGACCGATCGGCTGCGGCAGCGCCGGCGCTGCCCCGGCCTCGAGCGCCGGCACGCGCGTGAACTGCCAGGCGAGCCCGAGCCGCAGCTCGTAATAGCCGAGCTCGGCATGGTCGTCGGCACGCGAGCGGCCGCCGAGGGCGAAGACCTCGACACAGGCGAGCCGCGTCCTGGGGCTCGCCGGATCCTCGCCCTCGGCTCGTGCCGCGTCGGCGATCGCCCGCATCATCAGCAACGTCGTGGCGGGTAGCTCGACCAGCAGAGCGGGCAGCCCGAAGAAGCCGCCGAGCGCACCGGCCCCGGCGGCGGCGAGCCGGTGCCCCGTGGGGCCGCCTGCGGGCCCGCCCGCATCGAGGGTCCGGGCCGCCAGATCGTAGGCGCGCACCACCGCCGCCTCGGCCGCACCCCGCAGCGCCGTCGACCAGCCGGCGGGCAGGAGCCGGAGCATCCGCTCGAGCGGCGCGCCGAGGATGCTCGACAGCTGCGCCGCGAGGCTCGGCCGCTCGAGTGCGAGCCAAGCCTGCTCGAGTTCGGCGAGTGCCTCGGCCGGCAGTTCGGCGAGCGGTGCCGTGGCCGTGCGCGCGACGGGTGCCGGCACGCTCACCACAGCAGCTTCAAGCTCGCGACCTTCCGGAGCATCGACTTCGGCAGCACGGCGCGCGCCTTCTCGCCCTTGGCGTTGCTCAGGACCACGACGACGTGGGCCGCGGTCACGGTGGCGATCTCCGCCTGTTCGAAGGCGAAGTCGTGACGGCCCTGCGGCGTTTCGACGATCAGCCGGGCGGTGTCCTCCGCTCTCGGGTCGCTCGCCGTCATGCCGCACCACTCCCCGCTCGTGACGCCGCCCCGGAACGGCGCCCGCGCGCATCATAGCGGGCCGCCGTGCGCTTGCAGCCCCGACCGCACGCATGGCATGTGCCGGGGCGGAAACGCGCGCTCGCGAAAGGACCCGGGGCATGGCGCTCGGATCGCTCGACAGACGGGGCGAGCTCCTCGTGACCGGCCTTCTGGTCGGCGTGGCCACGCTCGCCCTCGCCCCCGTGCTCTTGCCGGTGATCGCGCGGGTCGGCCGGCCGATCGCCAAGGCCGCGATCAAGGGAGCCATCCTCGCCTACGAGACCACGCGCGAGACCGTGGCCGAGCTCGCCGAAGTGGCCGAGGACGTGCTCGCGGAGGCGCGCGCCGAGCTCGCCGCGGAGACGGCCGCCGCCGGCGCGTCCGGAGCGACGCAGAAGGCCGCCGAGGCGCCGCGGGATGGCTGAAGGCGAGCCCGCCCGGCTCGTCCACCGCCTGCCGGGCCGCGTCCGACTCAGGGTCGACACCAAGCGGGGCGATCGGGCCTGGTTCGACGCGCTCGCCCTCGAGCTCTCGCTCCTCGAGAACATTCGATCGGTCGAGGCGAACCCGCTCACCGGCAGCCTCCTGATCCGTCACGAGGGGCCGCTCGAGCGGCTCCTCGAGGAGCTCGCCGCTCGCGGCCTCCTCCGCGTCTCGGATCCCGAGCCGCGCGAAATTCCGCTCGCCCGCCGCTTGGCCGAGCGCGCCGAGGCGGCCGATGCGCGATTGCGACGGGCGACCGCGGGCGAGCTCGACCTCGAGGGCGCCGCACTTCTGGTCGTTCTCCTCGTGGCCCTGGTCCAGGCGCTGCGCGGCCGGCTCGTGGGGCCGGCCTCGAGTCTGCTCTGGTACGCGGCGAGCCTGCTGCGCGGCGGTGGCCGATCGCCCCGGCGACCGTGTCTTCCCCGCAACGCTCCCGCCTCCCATCTGCAGGGAAGGCGCTGAGGGAGGGGACGAGGATGCAGGAGGAGAGCGAGGCGAGGGGGACCGCCGAGGTCGGCGGTGCCGAGGACGAACGGCTACGGCGCGCGGTCGCGGACGAGCTGGGGAAGGTCGCGCGCACGGAGGAGGAGATCGCCCGGCTGGTCCGCGCGCGGGTCCGCGATGGTGCTCGGGCGACCGGGCGGGCGGCAACCGAGGCGCTCGCCCTCGCCCGCGAGACGGCACGTTCGGCGCTCGCCGCGGCCGAGGAGGCCGGCGGGCTCCTGATCACCGTCCGGGCCGCCGCCAAGGGGGCCGTCCTCGGAGTGGCCGATGTCGGCGGCGACGTCGCCGGAGCGGCCGCGACGGTGGTGCGCGCGGCGATCGAGGCCGCGGCGCGGACCGGCACCGACGTCGTCACGGTCGCACGGCGGGCGATCGACGGGGCGCTCGATGCCGCCGCCGAGGCCGGTGGCCGGACGGCCGAGATCGCCCGGGCCGCCGCGGCGGCCGGGCTCGAGGCGGTGGGCGGGATCGGCGGGGCGGCGCGCGGCGCGGTCGAGGGCCTGTTGGCGACCGTCACGGGCGTGATCCGTTCGGTGGGCGAGATCGTCTCGCGTCGGCCGTCGGCCGGGGCGCCGACCGCGGCCGAGCCGACCGGAGCCGTCGCGGGCCGTAGAACCGGGCCGGCGCCCGCGGCCGCGCCCGGGGCGTCCGCCGCCGCCGCGGCCGAG
>DAIOUO010000098.1:0-10470 GCA_036759485.1 Geminicoccaceae bacterium
CCGGCCGACGGCGCCGCGGCCGGTGTTTCGGACCCGGCGACGGGCGACCGGGCAGGCGGCGGGTAGCACCGCCGCCGGTCCGGCCGGGGCGAGCCCGAAGCGGGCCCGGCCCTCAGAGGCGGCTCGTCACGACCGTCGCGTCGGTGCGACGGAGGACGTCGGGCAGGAGCCGGGTGCCGAGGCCGGGGCCCTCCATCGGGTGGATCCAGCCCTGTTCGATGCGCGGCAGCTCGGTGACGAGCTCCTGGTACCAGCCGGTGTAGAAGGCCCGCACGCTCTCCTGCACGAGCGCGTTGGTGGCATTGAGCGAGAGGTGGCAGGAGGCCACGAAGACCACGGGGCCCGTGCAATCGTGCGGCGCCACGGGCAGATGATGGGCCTCGGCCATGGTCGCGATCTTCTTGGCTTCGGAGAGGCCGCCGCACCAGGCGATGTCGAGCATCACCACGCCCACCGCGCGGCGGGCCATCATCTGGCGGAAGAGCGGCCGGGTGGCGACCGTCTCGGACGCGGTGATCGGCACGCGCGTGCTCGCCGCGAGCTCGGCGAGCGCCTCGAAATCGGTCATCTTGATGGGATCTTCGAACCAGAAGGGTTCGATCTCCTCGAGCGCGGCGAAGATCCGCTTGGCGGTCGGCAGGTTCCACAAGGAGTGGAACTCGACCATGACGTCCATCTTCGAGCCGACCGCCCTTCTGATCTTGCGGAACGGCTCGAGCGCCGTCTCGAGCTCGTCGGGGGCGATGTAGAGCCCGCCCCAACGCTCGGCGGCGAAGTCGAACGGCCAGATCTTCATGGCCGAAATACCCTGCTCGAGCAGCGAGTGCGCGAGCTCGTCGGCGCGATGGAGGAAGGCGTCGAGATCCTCGTACGGGCCCTGCTTCGCCTCGAGGCCCCAGTTCTCGGTGAGCTGGCCCTTCGAGCCGCGCACGTAGCGATAGCCCGCGCAGGTGTTGTAGGTGCGGATCTTCGGCCGCGCGAGACCACCCAGGAGCCGGTGGATCGGCTGCCCCGTGGCCTGACCGAACAGGTCCCAGAGCGCGATGTCGATCGCCGAGGCACCCCGCATCTCCGCCCCGCTCGAGGCGAAGCCCAGATAGTAGTCGTGCAGCAGCCTCCGCGAATGACGCTCGATCGCGAGCGCGTCCTCGCCGAGAAGGCGCGGGGCCGCGGTCTCGTGGACATAGGCCTCGACCGCTCTGGGCCCGAAAAAGGTCTCGCCCAGGCCGACGAGGCCCTGGTCGGTGTGGACCTGGACCCAGAGGAGGTTGGGGAACTCCTCGAGCCGGATCGTCTCGATCGCCGTGATCTTCATGAAGAGCCTCCCGCAGCGCCCGTCCCGGCGAGCCGCCTAGCCGGGTCGGCGGCCGGGCGGAAGCCGGGCGCGAGCGGATCGGTCAGGCGGCGGAGGCAGGGGCGAGCCCGTGCACCCGCTCGAGGGCGCGCTCGATCCGCTCGGCCGCATGGCCGTCGCCATAGGGGTTGATCGCGGTCGCCATGCGCCGGTAGGCGACCGGGTCGGTCAGGAGTCGGCCGGTCTCCTCGACGATCCGAGCGAAGTCGGTGCCGACCAGGCGGACGGTGCCGGCCTCGATCGCCTCGGGCCGCTCGGTCACCTCGCGCATGACCAACACGGGTTTGCCGAGCGAGGGGGCCTCCTCCTGGATGCCGCCCGAATCGGTGACGATCAGGTGCGCCCGGTCCATGAGGTGCACGAAGGGCAGATACTCGACCGGCTCGATCAGATGGACCGACGGCAGCCCGCCCAGGATGCGGAAGACGGGCTCGCGCACGTTCGGGTTGAGGTGGACGGGGTAGAGGATCTCGATGTCGGGATGGCGGCGGGCGAGCTCGGCGAGCGCCCGGCAGATGTTCTCGAAACCGGCCCCGAAGCTCTCCCGCCGATGCCCCGTGACGAGGACGAGGCGGCGGTCGGGGGAGAGGAAGGCGAAGCGTTCGGCGATCGCCCGCTCGAGCTCGCGCTCGCGGCGCAGCCGGGCACGGGCGAGCAGCAGCGCGTCGATCACCGTGTTGCCGGTGACCAGGATCCGCTCGGGCGGCACACCTTCGGCGAGCAGCGCCCGACGCGCCCGCTCGGTGGGTGCGAAATGGAGGTCGGTCAGGACCGCGGTGACCTTGCGGTTGGCCTCCTCGGGCCAGGGGGCGTCGAGATTGCCGGTCCGAAGCCCGGCTTCGACATGGCCGACCTTGATGCGGTTGTAGAAGGCGGCGAGGCTCGCGGCGAGCGTGGTGGTGGTGTCGCCGTGGACCAGGACGCGCTCGGGGCGGAAGCTCGCGAGGACGGTCTCGAGCCCGTCGAGCACCCGGGCGGCGATGCCGCACAGGCTCTGCCGCTCGCGCATGACGTCGAGGTCGAAGTCGGGGCGGATGGCGAAGTCGGCGAGCACCGAATCGAGCATGCTCCGGTGCTGGGCGGTGACGCAGACCCGCGCATCGAAGCCCGGATGGGCGGCGAGCCGCAGCACGACGGGCGCCATCTTGATGGCCTCGGGGCGGGTCCCGAAGACCGAGAGGATGCGCACCCGGCCGTCCTTCCGGCCGGCCGCCCGGGCCGCCGGCCCGCTCGCCGGTGCGTTCATCGGCCGGGCTCCGGGGCATCGGCGCCGACCGGCCGCGACGCCAGCGCGGCGGCCAGGGCCCGCAGCCGGGCGGCCGCCGGCACGATCCCCTCCCGCCAGGTGAAGCGCTCGACATGGGCGCGGGCCCGGGCGGTCATGGCGGCACGCTCCTCGGCGGAGAGCGCGAGCGCCCGCTCGAGGCCGGCGGCGAGTGCCGCATCGTCGTTCGGCTCGACCAGGATGCCCGCGCCGTCGCGCAGCAGGAAACGGCAGCCGCTCACCGGGGTCGCGACGATCGGTCGGCCCGCCGCCATGTATTCGGGCATCTGCGAGACGAAGCCGCCCCTCGTGATCGCGTTGTCGACCCGCGGCGAGACGAGAACGTCGGCGAGGCGCAGCCAGTGGACGACGTCGGCGTGCGGCACGAGGCCCGGGAAGAGGACGCGATCGGCGATCCCGCGTTCGGCGGCGATCGCCTCGTACTGCCCGCGGCACGGCCCGTCGCCCACGAGCAGGAGGCGCAGCTCGGGATGGCGCGGAGCGATCGCGGCGAAGGCGCGGACCAGGTGATCGACGCCCTGATAGTCCTTGAACATGCCGACATAGGCGACGAGCCGCTCGCCCGAGGGCTTGAAGCGCGCCTCGAGCTCGGCGAGTCGGACCGGATCGACCCGGCCGGGGTCGAAGAGGGCGAGGTCGACATAGTCGAAGAGAACGTGGACGCGCTCGGGCCCGATCAGCCCCGCCACCGTCGCGGCGAGCCCCTCGTTGGACGCGAAGACCTGGGCGGTGGCGGCGAGCATGGCGCGCTCGAGCAGGCCGAGGCCGGCCCGCAAGGGGCGCCAATCGGGGATCATCCGGTAGTGCACGAGCTCGGGGACGAAGGGCCCGTGCAGGTCGGCGCAGATCGGCAGCCGGCCGGCGGTCAGCGCCCGCAGCGCGAGCGCGATGGCGAGACCCTCGTAGGTGTGCGCCCAGACGAGGTCGATCCGCCGCCGCTCGCGCAGAAGCGCGCGCAACAGGTGCACGTCCGCCGCGAGCTTGTTGCGCCAGCCGTAATAGCGGCTCTTGTCGGCGTCGAAGCCGCCCACCCGGTGGAGTTCGAGGCGCGGCTCCGGGGCGACCGGTCGGCCCTCGTAGGCGAACAGCAGGATCTCGAGGTCGGGATCCGCCTCGAGCAGGGCGCGCGTGATGTTGCCGACCCGGATCGAGGACGCCTTGGCGGCGGGCCAGGGCATGGCCGCCAGCATCGCCAGTCTCAAGCTGCGGCGCGACACGGCGCGTCTCCGAGAAGGGCCCGCTCGAGGCCGTGGACGTCGAGGCTCACCGTGCGCTCGCGCAGGAGCCGGGCGAAGGCCTTCCAGCTCGCCTCGATCATCGGCAGCGCCATGCCGCGGGTCGGATCGTGCAGATAGAGGTGGCAGTGGCCCCAGGTCGAGCCGAGGACCTTGGTGTGGGTGACGAAGCTCAGCACGCTGCCGGGGAAGGCTGCGATCGCGGCGAGCCGGTCGAGGTAACGCTCGACCTTGCGGGGGTCGCGGGTCCTGAGCGTCTTGTCGACGAACAGGCAGGGGATCTCGGTGATGCGGGTGCGGCGTACCACCCCGTCGCGCTCGGCGAGCAGCCGGTAGGGGCGGATCGGCAGCGGCGGATCGGGCTCGACGAGATCCGAGGAATCGATCACCGCCGAGAAGCGCGCTTCGAGAGCGTCGGGTACGGCGGGCGAGCGGACGAAACCCGGATAGCGGATGAAGAGCCGGTCGGAGCGGTGGCCGACGAGGGCGCACCAGCGCTCCAGGTCGGCCAGCACCTCCGCGACGGTGAAGGGCGTGCCGAGCGTGGCCTCGCGAGCGTTCTTCCTGGCCCGCGCGAGGGCGAGCTCGCGGCGGTAGCGCCAGAGGAAGCGGGCGGTGCCCCAGAGCATCGCCGGGCTGCCGCTGGTCTCGACGAAATAGGCGAGCTTCTCGAGGGTGCTCATCCGCGGATTGGCCGAGACACCCTTGGAGAGCCACCATTCGTGGTCGAAGCCGTGGCAGGCGAGGCCGTGGCCGCGGGCCGCGATCTCGGCGAGGACGCGGCGATTGTCGTCGAGCCCCAGGAGCGGATCGCCGAAGGCGTCGCTGAAAGAGGGATCGAGCTCGTCGCCCGTGACCATGAAGATCGCCTTGAGGCCCTCGGCTTCGCAGCGGTCCATGATGGTGCGACAGCAGCGGGCGAACTGCAGGTCGTCGTCGGGGGTGCCGACGACGGTCGAGCAGCGGCCCTCCCGGTTGACGAAGTAGCGCTGCTGGTCCTCGGCATCGACCGTGATCAGCGACATCGCCCGCTCGTTCGGCGGCGGCGCGGGCAGGAGCTCGGCGAGCAGCCGGCGCAGGAGGAGGTCGGCCAGCAGGACCGTGCGCACCTCCGAGCGCGCCTCGGCGTGGCCGAGGATCGCCTGGGCCCGGACGAGCGGCAGATCGGCCAGGAGGCCGAGGCGGCCGCGGCCCAGGAGCGCGAGCGGTCCCGCCGCGTCCGCGAGGAGCACCCGCTCGTCGACGGCGGCCTCGGCCGCGGCACGGCCGAGGCCGGGAAGGGCGAGCGGGCCCAGGGCCGCTTCCGGCCCGTCGGGGAGCCGGACCACCGTGTCCTGCAGCCGGGTGCCCGGCCGCCAGTGCAGCACCGGCGCCTCGGCCGGCTCGGGCGCCTCGTGGCCCACCACGAGGTGCAGCCGCGGCGGCGGGCCGGGCGTTCGGGCATCGCGCACGCCGAGCCCGAGCGCGTCGTCGACGGCGGTGGCGAGGGCGAGCGCGTGCGCCTCGAGGCCGGGCGCCGCGGTCAGCGTGACCGCACCCCCGGGTGCGAGCGCGCTCGCGAGGTCGACGCGGCGGCCGGCGAGGCGCGGCGGCAGGGGCAGGGTGGGCGGCACGCGGGATCCCGTGGCTCGTGGGCGATGGCTCGACGGAGGGCGGCGCCCACCGCCCGCCTCTCGCCCAGTATCCTGGCGCCCTTCGGTTGATACAAGGTTGACGCACCCCTTGGTCGTATTGGCGGGCGCGGCCATCGCGCCGCTACCACAGCGCCGTGGCGGCGCTTATGGTCCGCGCCCGTGACGCGGCGGCCGACGATCAAGGACGTGGCGCGCGCGGCCGGCACCTCGACGGTGACGGTCTCGCGGGTCGTCAACACCCCCCAGCTCGTCCAGGCCGAGACCCGGGCCCGGGTCGAAGCGGCGATGCGCGCGCTCGGCTACGTGCCGAACCTCGCCGCCCGCTCGATGCGGACCCGGCTCACCCGTTCGGTCGGCTTCCTCACCCCCGAACTCACGAGCCTGCCCAACGCCGCGGTCGCCCAGGCCTGCGAGCAGGCGCTCTCCGAAGCCGGCTACGGCATGCTCGTGACCTCGAGCGACTATCGGGTCGAGCGCGAGCTCGAGGCGCTCGAGCTGTTGCGCCAGCGCCAGGTCGACGGGCTCGTGCTCTACCTGTCCGACGAGGACGATCCGAAACTCGCCCGGGCGGTCGCCGGGCTGGACGTGCCGTTCGTCGTGCTCGACCGCGAAGCACCGGCGGGCGATCGGGTGTTGAGCGAGCACCGGGACGCCACGGCCGCGGCCGTCCGCCGGCTCTTGGCACTCGGCCATCGCCGCTTCGCGCTCCTGCAGCCCGACCTCGCGATCCGCCCGGTGCGGGAACGGCGCGCCGCGCTCGAGGCGACACTCGCCGAGGCCGGGCTCGGCGCCGGAGCCCTCGAGCGGATCGCGGTCCCACCGGCGGCCCTGGAGCGAGCGCTCGTGCCGGCCGAGCGGCTCGCCCGGCCGGACCGGCCGACCGCCTTCCTGGTCGAGGGTGGCCGGCTCCTGCGCGCGGCCCTGCTCGCGCTCAGGGCCGCCGGCCTCGCCGTGCCGAAGGACGTCTCGCTCGTGGCGATCGACGCGGAGGAGGCGGCGAGCCTCACGAGCCCGGAGACCACCCGGATCGCCCGCGACTTCGCGGCGATCGGGCGGACCGCGGCGGCGCTCCTGTTGCGCCGGATCGAGAAGCCCCACCTCCCGCGCCGCGAGGTGGTGCTCGAGAGCCGGCTCGTGCTCGGCGCCTCCTGCGCGCCGCCCCCGCAACCGGGTCCTGCCTGATCGCCTGTTGACGTTACCATCCCCGATCGCGAGAGTGCGACCAGCCGCCGCAGCCGGCGGCGAGGATCGGGGAGGTGGGACGATGCGGACGCGGATCGCGACGTTCGCCGCGGCGGGGCTGCTCGTGCTGGCCACGGAGGCCACCGCACAGCAGGTCTGGAAAGTCCAGACCTCGATGCAGGCGGGCGAGTTCTACTATCAGACGATCGAGAAGCACTGGCTGCCGGTGCTGGCCGAGATGACGGAGGGCAAGCTCAAGATCGAGCTCGCGCCGGCCAACTCGATCGTACCCTACAACGAGACCATGGACGCGATCGCCCAGGGCGTGCTCCAGGGCGATTTCACCGCCACCGTCTATTTCGCGGGCCGCAACAAGGCCTTCGCGATCCTGGGCGATCTCGTGGCGGGCTACGACACGCCCGATCAGCTCATGGCCTATTGCTACCACGGCGGCGGGCGCGAGCTCCTCCAGGAACTCTTCGACAAATATTCGGGTGGCGGGGTCAAGGTGATCGGCTGCGCGCCGGTCGCCCGCGAGTCGTTCACGGCCAAGGTTCCGGTGCGCGGAATCGACGACCTCAAGGGCAAGAAGATGCGCTCGCCCGAGGGCCTGACGGCCGAGGTCTTCAAGCGGGCCGGGGCCTCGACCGTGGCCCTGCCGGCTTCGGAAGTTTATACCGCGCTCGAGAAGGGCGTCGTCGACATCGCCGACTTCTCCACCTACACGATGGACGAGAGCTTCGGTCTCCACAAGATCGCCAAATACCCGATCTTTCCGGGCATCCATTCGATGCCGGTGTTGCAGTTCACGGTGAACAAGGCGGCCTACGAGAAGCTGCCGAAATCGCTACAGACGACGCTCGACGTCTGGTACCGGGCGATGATCCACGATCTGAGGATGCGCAACGACCTGTCGGACCGGGAGCTCGTGGCTCGCGACCTGGTCGACAAGACCCGCGGCATCGAGGTCGTCAACTGGAGCCAGAAGGACCGCGACGCGCTGCGCAAGATCGCCCGCCAGGCCTGGGAAGACTTCGCCAAGGGCGACCCGCTCGCGACCAAGGCCTACGAATCGAACATCGCGTTCTTGAAGAAGATCGGTCTTCTCGACTGAGCCGGAGCCCCGGCGGCGCCAAGGGCCGGCCGGGCCCGCTTCCGCGCGAGGCGGGTGCCGGCCGGCTGCGGGGAGGAGGCGACGGTGATCGACCGGATCAATCGCTGGCTCGGCGAGAATCTGTGCTGGCTCTACCTCGTGGCCGTGTTCGTCACGGCCTACGAAGTGGTGATGCGCTACCTCTTCAACGCGCCCACCGACTGGGCCTTCGAGCTCACCATCCTGCTCTGTGGGATCGGCTATCTCCTGGCCGGCGGCTGGGTCACGCAGAAAGACGTGCACATCGCCATCACCACGGCCTTCGACCTGGCCCCGGCCCCGATCCGCCGGGCCTTGCGGATCTTCGCGACGCTCGTCGGGATCTTCGCGAGCGGCGGGCTGCTGCTCGCCTCTTGGGGCTCGGCCCTGCGCGCCGTCACCATCGTCGAGCGCACGGGCAGCGCCTGGAACTCGCCGGCCCCGGCGATCATCAAGCCCGCGATCGCGCTCGCCGCGCTCCTCGTCCTCCTCCAACTCCTGGTCCGCCTGGTGCGCCAGCTGCGTGGCCGGGAAGCCTGAACCCGAGCCCCCACGCGCGCCCGAGGGAGCCCGTCTTGCCGATCGAGACCGTGACACTCCTGGTCGTGGGGGCGATGCTCCTCTTGATGCTGGCGGGCGTACCGCTCGCCTGGATCATGATGACGATCGCCGTGACCTGCACGCTCGCCTGGCTCGGCCCCGCCGGCCTGCCGCTCGTCGCGAGCCGGGTCTACGGCTTCGTCTCGGAATACGTGTTCGTGGCCGTGCCCCTGTTCGTCCTGATGGCCTGTATCCTCGAGCGCTCCGGGGTGGCCAAGGACCTCTACGACGCCATGCGCCTCTTGGCCGGCGGACTGCCCGGCGGGGTGGCGGTGCAGACCACGCTCGTGGCCATGGTGATGGCGGCGATGACCGGGATCATCGGCGGCGAGATCGTGCTGTTGGGCCTGATCGCGCTGCCGCAGATGCTCCGCCTCGGCTACGACCGGAAGCTCGCGATCGGGGTGATCTGCGCCGGCGGCTCGCTCGGCACGATGATCCCGCCCTCCGTCGTCCTCCTCGTCTACGGCCTCACCGCCGGGGTCTCTATCGGCGATCTGTTCCTCGCGGCGGTGGTTCCCGGGATCCTCCTGGGCTCGCTCTACATCGCCTATGTGCTCGTCCGTTGCGGCCTGAACCCGGCTCTCGGCCCGCCCGCCCCGGCCGAGGAGCTGGACGTGCCGCTTTCCGAGAAGCTCCGGCTCCTCAAGGGTCTGATCCTGCCGATCCTGATCATCGTCTGGGTGATGGGTTCGATCTACGGCGGGATCGCCTCGGTCACCGAATCGGCCGGGGTGGGCTGTGTGGGCGCCCTCCTCTCGGCGGCACTTCGGCGCGAACTCTCGCTCGAGATGCTCAAGGGCGCGCTGATCCAGACGACGACCACGGTGGGCGTGATCATCTGGCTGACGCTCGGCGCCAACGCTTTCATCGGCATCTACAACATCATGGGCGGCACGGGCTATCTCCGGGGCCTGATCGGGGGCCTGCCGCTGCCGCCGATCGGCATCGTCCTCGTGATGATGGCGATCCTGCTCGTGTTGGGGTGCATCATCGACTGGATCGGCATCTGTCTCTTGACCATGCCGATCTTCGTTCCGGTGATCAAAGCTCTGGGCTACGATCCGGTCTGGTTCGGGGTGCTGTTCTGCATGAACATGCAGGTGAGCTATCTCTCGCCACCCTTCGGCCCGGCGGCGTTCTACCTCAAGGGCGTGGCACCGCCGGACGTCAGTCTGCAGGAGATCTTCGCCTCGGTCTGGCCCTTCATCGGCCTGCAGCTGGCGGGCCTCACGATCGTGCTCCTGTTCCCGGAGATCGCGCTCTGGCTGCCCTCGCTCGGGGGGTGATGCGCCTCACCACAGCCCCTCTTGGCGCAGCCGGCGGACCTCGGGGCGGCCGCGCAGATCGACCCGGCATTCGACGAAGCCCCGACGGCTGCCGCGGTGCCAGTCGGCGCGGGCGCGGGCCTCGATCTCGAGCACCCGCTCGTCGACCCGTGCCCGCTCGATCTCGCCGAGCCGCGCACCGCGGCCGCCCCGGTCGCGTACGAGCCGGTCGAGCCGCCGCTCGCAGGCCCGAATGGCCTCGCGCTTGCCGGCCTTCTCCTTCTCGTCGCCCGAAAGGAGGGCGGCGGCCGCGCCACCCGCCACGAGCGCCCCCAGGATCAGGAGCGCCGTGCCGCTGTCCACGCCGCCGCTCCCGCTCTGGCCGCTGCCGCCGCGCTCGGCCGTGCCGCCGGCCTCGGCGGGCGCACCCGCGGCACCGCTCGAGCGCTCGGTCGGTCGCGGCTCGCCCGGTGCCGCCGCGACCCGGAACTCGGCCCGGCAGCCCTTGTCGACCCAGATCGCGCCGGCATCGAACCCCCAGGTGGAGCGGGCGGCGCAGCGGCCGGTCGAGAGCTCGCGCACGAGATCGACGCCGGCCGAAGTGTCGGCCGGGCAGCGGCGATAGGTCCCGTCGCTCTCGCAGCGCAGGATGCGGCCGGCTGCCGGCCCGGGCATGGCGCGCGGGCCCGGCTCGGACGATCCCGTGGGGTCGGGTGGGTTACCCGTGGCCGCCCGCGGGCTCGACGCGGCGCTCGGCGGGCCGGGCGGCCACGGGTAACC